>JBDSQT010000219.1:0-4400 GCA_039929665.1 Paraperlucidibaca sp. | reverse complement strand
AATCGCTGTCGGTGGACAATGTAGTCGTCTTTTTGCTGATCTTCACGGCCTTCCAGAGTCCCGCCGAATATCAGCGCCGCGTGCTCATCTATGGCGTACTGGGCGCCATCGTCATGCGCGCGGTTATGATCTTGGCCGGGGCTTGGGTGGTGCGCGAATATTCCTGGGTACTCTATATTTTCGGGGCCTTCTTGGTGGTCACCGGCATACGCATGCTGGTCATGGCGGAAAAAACGCCCGACCTAGAACAAAACCCAGTACTGAAATTTGCACGCCGACATCTGCGCATCACCGACGACTATCACGGCGAGAAATTCATCGTGCTAAAGAACGGCGTGCGCTATTTCACGCCCCTGTTTCTGGTGCTGATCATGGTCGAGGTTACCGACCTAGTGTTTGCGGTAGATTCTATCCCGGCCATTTTCGCCATCACCACCGATCCCTTCATCGTCTTCACTTCTAACATCTTCGCGATCATGGGCCTGCGTGCCTTGTACTTCCTGTTGGCTGACGTGGCGGACCGCTTCCATCTGCTGAAATATGGCTTGGCCATGGTGCTCACCTTCATCGGTGCCAAGATGCTGATCATGCCTTGGTATCACATACCGGTGCAGGCCTCGCTCGCCATCGTCGCTGTGTTGATCGGTTCGAGCGTAGTGGCGAGTTTGATCGCCACGCGCAAAGCCCACTGATATGTACGCTGCCGACGCTCTCTATCGGGGTCAGCGCGTTGCGCTGCTCACTCAGCACGGCAAGGAGAAGGTGCTGGCGCCGGTGTTGGAGCGCGCGCTTGGTTGCCGGGTAGAGCTGGTCACAGGCTATGACACTGATCTGCTAGGTACTTTTAGTCGCGACATCCCGCGTGCGGGCACACCGCTAGAGGCGGCGCGCAAAAAAGCGCGTATCGGCATGGCGATCGCTGGGCTGCCATTGGGGCTGGCTAGCGAAGGCTGTTTAGGGTCCGATCCGTTCATGGGGATGTTTCCTTGGAACCTAGAGTTGCTGATTTTCATCGATGACGAGCGCGGACTGGAGGTCGTAGGGCAGGCACAAGGCAAGGCAAACTTTGCCCATCAACTAGTGGCGGACTGGGCGGCGGCCGCAGCCTTTGCTAAGCATATGGGGTTTCCTGAGCACCAGGTGGTGATGCGTCCCGAGAGTGAAGATGACCCTCGCATTCGCAAAGGCATCAGCTCTTGGACGGAGTTGGAGACCGCCTTCGCCTGGGCGCTACAGCAGTCGACAAACGATAGGGTTTTTCTCGAAACCGATGGGCGCGCCCACGCCAATCCTACTCGTATGGAAAATATCCGGCTGGCGGCCGAGGATCTGGCGAATAAGCTCTGCTCTCTGTGTCCAGCCTGCAGCATGCCAGGCTTCTGGATCGTCGAGCGCGTGCCGGGACTACCCTGCGAGGACTGCGGCGCACCGACTCGCGAGACCCGCGCCGAAGTGCATGGCTGCCTGAAGTGCACGCATCGCCTCAGGCAGGAGTTTACTGACCGATCGCACGCCTCCCCAAGTCGCTGTGACTACTGCAACCCTTGAGCCATGGGAGCCTGCTGATGCAGGGCCTGCTCGCGAAAGCTACTTTGAGGATTTGAGATGACTGACATCACTGAACATATGCGTAAATACTCCTCCCTGGTCGTGGATGGCATCGAGGCGGCTCCGGCCCGCGCCATGCTGCGCGCCGTGGGCTTCAGCGACGACGACTTCAAGAAGCCGCAGATCGGCATTGCCTCGACCTGGGCCAATGTCACGCCCTGCAATATGCACATCAATAAGCTTGCTGAAGAGGCCGAAAAAGGCGCCAACGCAGCCGGCGGCAAGGCCTTAATCTTCAACACCATCACCATTTCTGATGGCATCGCCAACGGCACCGAAGGCATGAAATATTCGCTGGTGTCGCGCGAAGTCATCGCCGACTCCATCGAAACGGTTGTTGGTTGCGAAGGCTTCGACGGCTTAGTTGCCGTCGGTGGCTGCGATAAAAACATGCCCGGCTGCCTCATCGGCATGGCGCGCTTGAACCGCCCAGCGATCTTTGTTTATGGCGGCACCATCAAACCGGGCGCTGGCCATACCGACATCATCTCGGTGTTTGAAGCAGTCGGCCAACATGCCAAAGGCGACATCGACCTCATCCAAGTTAAGCAAATCGAAGACACCGCCATCCCTGGCCCAGGCTCTTGTGGTGGCATGTATACCGCCAATACCATGGCATCGGCCATCGAAGCGCTGGGCATGTCGCTACCAGGCTCGAGCGCACAAAACGCCACCTCCAGCGACAAGGCCTCGGACTGTTTCCGCGCTGGCCAGCAGGTGCTGGAGTTGCTTGCCCTCGATATCAAGCCGCGCGACATCATGACGCGCAAGGCTTTCGAGAACGCCATTCGCGTCATCATCGCGCTCGCCGGCTCCACCAACGGCGTGCTGCATTTGCTCGCCATGGCGCATGCCGTGGATGTGCCGCTGACGCTCGATGACTTCACCGAGATCGGCAAAACCACACCGGTGCTCGCCGACCTACGCCCGAGCGGCCAATACATGATGTCTGAGCTGGTCGCCATCGGCGGCATTCAGCCACTGATGAAGCGCATGCTCGATGCCGGCCTGCTGCATGGCGACACGCTTACTGTCACCGGCAAGACGCTGGCCGAGAACCTCGCCAATGTCGCCGACTATCCGGCTGGTCAAGATGTTATTCGGCCGTTCGACAACCCGATTAAGAAAGACTCGCACCTGGTTATCCTGCACGGCAACCTGTCGCCGACCGGTGCTGTCGCTAAGATTACTGGCAAAGAAGGTCTGCGTTTCGAAGGTACGGCACGCGTCTATCACGGTGAGGAAGCGGCGCTGGCTGGCATTCTCAATGGCGAAGTAGTCGCTGGCGATGTCATCGTGATTCGCTATGAAGGCCCCAAGGGCGGCCCGGGCATGCGTGAAATGCTGTCGCCGACCTCAGCGGTGATGGGCAAAGGTCTTGGCAAGGAAGTCGCACTGATTACCGATGGCCGCTTCTCTGGCGGCTCGCACGGCTTCGTGGTCGGCCACATCACACCAGAAGCTTTTGATGGCGGCCCGATTGCGCTGCTAGAAAATGGCGACAAGATCACCATCGACGCCGAAACCTGTGAGATCAGCATGGCCGTGTCGGCTGCCGTGATGGCCGAACGCCGCACGCGCTGGGTGCAACCAAAGCCGCTCTACACGCGAGGTGTGTTGGCGAAATACGCCAAGCTGGTGTCGAGCGCGTCTGAAGGTGCGGTGACGGATAAATAGGCCGAGTAATTGGCAATTGAGATCATTGAACAGGAGTGCTTATGGCGCTGTATGCCAGTACGCAGGAAGAGATAGTGCGCGCTGCCGATATTTTGCGGCGCGGAGGCTTGGCGGCTTTCCCTACCGAGACCGTTTATGGTTTGGGAGCCGACGCCAGCAATGAACGCGCCGTGGCGCGGATTTTCACGACCAAGGGTCGGCCTGCTGATCACCCGCTTATTGTCCATCTCGCGGCGGCTGACGAGATGGCGCGCTGGGCGCGAGATATCCCAGATGTCGCGTGGCAACTCGCCGAGTGCATCTGGCCTGGCCCGCTCACCCTAATTTTGAAGCGGGCACCGGGCGTATTAGACGCGGTGACCGGCGGTCAAGACACCATTGGCCTGCGCGTGCCGGATCACCCGGTGGCGCTGGCGTTGCTCAACGCCTTCGGTGGTGGCATCGCTGCCCCATCGGCGAATCGATTCGGACGCGTGAGTCCGACTTCGGCCGCCCATGTGCTCGCAGAGTTCGGAGATGCCGTGGACTGCGTCATCGACGGGGGTTCCTGCACGGTAGGCTTGGAGTCCACCATCCTTGATCTCAGTGGGGAGTATCCGCGCGTGCTGCGTCCGGGGGCTGTGACGCCTGAGATGTTGACGCACATCCTTGGCGAGCCGCTCAGTGCGAGGACCGGTGACAGCCCGAGGACGCCGGGTTGCCTAGCCTCCCATTACGCGCCAGATACTCCACTGCGGCTAATAGCACCGGAGACAATCGAGGCGGTGGCGCAGGCGCTTGTGGACTGTGGACATTCGATTGCCGTGCTGTCGATGCGACAGCCGGCAAACCATCACGCCGGCTGTCGTTGGGTGATGATGCCCAGCGACCCCAGTGCCTACGGGCAGGTGCTTTATGCGCGCCTACGCGACATTGATAGCGGAGCTTGTCACGGTGTTCTTGTCGAACAACCGCCCGCCGACATGGCATGGGAAGCGGTGCGTGATCGCTTACAGCGGGCGGCCGGTGTTAGGCAGGGCGAGGCGAATGTCGTATGAGTCAATTGGTGCGCGCGCGGCGCACGAGTGAGCTGGGCTAAGCGCTAAAAATAGCCCTCAGCCTTTTTCTTCTCCATG
>JBDSQT010000218.1:0-11375 GCA_039929665.1 Paraperlucidibaca sp. | reverse complement strand
TGTGATCTTCGCGGCTGACACGGCCCTGAATGCCGGTTTCCGGGCGCGAGCCGGGGCCGCACGTTGCGCGCGGTGTTGCCGGCGGTACTTCCGAAGCATTCACGGGTGGCGGGCTGGCACTGCTGTTGCTTTCGCTAGGTGAACAGGCGGCGACAGCAAGGGCGATCAGGATGACGCCGGTGAGACGGGGCAGGAATGTCGGCATGAAAGGCTCGTTTTTATTTTTCGCGAGCATCCCAGTATCTGACATTAGTGTCCATCCAAATTGTGTATCTCAGTCTTTTCGCGACGGCAGCATGCGGCGCAAGGTATTGTCTTTATTGACATAGTGATGCCATAGCGCCGCCCCGGCATGGAGGCCTATGAGCAGTATCAGCAGTCCTGCAAGATCCTCATGCCACTCCTTGATGGCCTTGGCTAAGGGCATGTCCAGTGGCGCAATGCTGGGCAACTCAACGAGGAAAAACCACGATACCGGCTTGCCGGCAGCGCTGCTCATCCACCAGCCGAGCAACGGTATGACCAGCAGCAAGCCGTAAAACGCCATGTGCACGGACTTGGCCGTGATTTGCATGAGGCGTGAGCCACCCTCGGGAGCTGGGCGTTGCAGCGGCAGGGTGACGATCATGCGTAGCACCATCACCACGAGAATGCTGATGCCCACAGACTTGTGCAGCATGACCAGGTTGCGCTGTAGCTCCTTATCCGCAAGGTCGTCGGCAAGCCAGACTAAGGTGATGGCACTGAGTACCAGTGCGGCCACCAGCCAGTGGAAGAAAATGATGAGTGCGGGGTAGCGCGTCGTGGTCATGACAAAACTCCTGAGCGGTGTTGCGAACAGTTTCGCCCTGATGCTAAGGCGTGACGATGTTGAAAGTGCCGTCGGGCTGCTCAAAAAGTGTAAAGAAGCGCACCAGATCGATTCGGCTGCCTTCCACTTTTAGATCGTCCGAGAGCAGCGTGTCGCTGATGCCGGCTTTGCCCGTAACCATCTTTAGATAAATCGCGTGAGTCAGCTTGAGCGTGGCGTTGGCCTTTGGGTCGTTGCCGGGCCGGTGGTGTAGTACTGAGTTTTTCAGCGTCAGCACATAGCTTTCTTTAAGGTCGGTGAACACCATATTGATAGTGTACTCCTTGCCCTCAGCGGCATCGGCCTTCAAGCGCGCGGCCATGGCATCAAGGAAGCGTGGCAGCGGTGTGCTGCGCAGTAATTCCACCGTGCTGCTCATGTCCAACACCTTTTTTGGCGTGCCATGACGCAACTCATAGGCTCCCGTCAGATAGGCATCGCGCCAAGGTGCAGATTCGGCCTGATAGCCAAGCTGATCATAGGTTTTCGCCAGCAGCGCTTTCGCGCTGGCATTGCTAGGCTCAGCAAAGACCAGATGGTTCAGCACCTCGGCGGCCCAGCGATACTCGCCGTCGTCGTAGCTCTTTTGTGCCTTCTTCAGCACGGCATCAGCACCGCCCATGAACTCGACATATTTCTTGCCAGCATTCTCCGGTGGCAGCGGGTTGAGGTTGGCGGGATTGGCGTCGTACCAGCCGAAATAGAACTGGTACACGGCCTTGGCGTTATGGCGCACTGTGCCGTAATAGCCCCGGCTGGAGAAAACCTTGTCGAGGCTAGGTGGCAGCTTGATCTGCTCAGAAATCTCGCGTGACGTCATGCCATTAAGCGCCATGCGCAAGGTCTGGTCGTGAATATATTTGAAAGTATCGCTCTGGGTTTCCAGCAGCGTATGCACCTGCTCCTTGCCCCATACCGGCCACGAATGCGCGCCAACATAGACCTCAGCATCGGCAAACAGGCTCATTGCTTCTTCTAGATAGCCGCTCCATTTCAGAGCGTCGCGTACCTTAGCGCCACGCAGGGTATAGAGATTGTGCATTGTGTGTGATGCCAGTTCAGCACCGAAGAACGCCTTCAGCTCCGGCAGGTAGAAGGTCATTTCAGCGGGGGCTTCGGAGCCTGGCGTGCTCTGGAACACGAAGCGCAGGCCATCAATTGTGAGCTCTTGGCCGGTGTGGGTAATGAGCTCGGTCGGCGCGAGAATGCCTATTGTTCCGTAGGAAGGTTCCTTGCCCAGTCCGGTGTCGATGTGGCCGCGGGGGCTGTGAGCTAACTGCTTGCCATACATGAACATGGAGCGCCGTAGCATGGTCACACCAGCTAACACATTCTCGCTGGTGGCCTCTTCCATAAAGCCATCCGGCGCGATGATGCGAAGCTTCTGCTGGCGCGCCTGCTCGGCACTGACAATGCCCAGCACGCCGGCGAAATGATCGACATGGCTATGGCTGAAGATGATGGCGACGACGGGCTTATTGCCTAAGTGCTGGCGCGCAAAGGCGATGGCACGCGCCGCCGTTTCCTGCGATGTCAGCGGGTCGACAATAATCCAACCGCTGCGGCCTTCAAGGATGGTCATATTGGAGAGGTCATAGCCGCGTAGCTGATAAATGCCGTCCCGCACCTTGAATAGTCCGTGGATATTATTCAGCTTCGCTTGTCGCCAAAGACTAGGATTGACGCTGTCTGGCGCCGCGCCTTTGATGAAGTCATAACTCGGCATGTCCCAGGTGCGCGTGCTGCCATCCTCGGTCGTGCGCGTTACCAATAACTGAGGGTCGCGAGCGATGAGGCCGCGCTCGGCATCGGCAAAGTCCTGCTTATCGTTAAAGTCGAGTTCGGTAAGAACGTTGGCGTTGGCTTCGCGGGTAGCGGCCGTAGCGGCGCTATGGCCTTCGGCATCGGCGCCAGCCTCTTTTGGTACCTGGCCGCAGGCGGCAAGCACGCAGGTTAGAGCCAATGCCAATAGAGATTGCGTTTTCATGGGCGGTCTCGGGTGCAGACGGTGGGGCCCGTCTTTTCTTATTAGGGGGTGCTGGGGTTGGAGATTAACCCCAGATGGCGAAGATGCCCAATGGCTTATGCAGAGCGCTACAGCTTGGCCGCTATACAAAAGCCTGCAGAGTCATGGACTTTGCAGGCTTTTGGTGTCGATTGTTTGTTGGTATGTCCACGCCCCTAGGCGGCTAGTAACGGACAACAAAAAACCCGCTAAGCTATTAACTAGGCGGGTTTCAGGACTTTCTCGTACGTTGCCGTACGCTTGTTTGGTGGAGATGGCGGGGATCGAACCCGCGTCCGCCAGCATTCTACCCTCGGATCTACATGCTTAGTCTTCTCTACTGTTTTAACTCAGCGCGGCCCGAGAGACAGGGTACGACAAGCGATCCACTGAGTTTTAGCATCATGACGCGTGGCAAGTCATGTAGCGATCCGATATTTTTTGCGCTGACCGCCCCCGCATATCGGCATGCAAGCTTGGTCATAAGCCGGATTTAAGCGGCTAGTGCGTAGTTTTCGTCGTTTGCGACTATTTGTTTGAGAAGTTGATTTAGGAGAGGCAACTCACTCTCCGCATGCACCTGCGGGCTTCATAACCAGCGTCGAAGCCATGTCATCCCCAGAGCAGGCTGATCATACGCTTTGTAACCTAGGCTGTCATGCACTTGCGTGGTGCCGGCGCCTCTATTACTGTCGAGTTATTACATAACTACAACAAATAAGGCCTGCCATGAATCGCGCCCGTTCCTTGCTCCTCATTGCTAGCGCATTAGTTTTTAGTAGTGCGCTACTGTCAGCTTGTAGCGGTAGCTCAAGTGGCTCTGCAGGCGGAGGAGATGGCGCGCCCCGCGAAGGCCAATACTCCGCCAACATCGTGCGCACTGAAATGGGCATCCCACACATCACCGCGAAGGACTTTGGCAGCTTAGGTTATGGCCAAGGCTATGCCTTCGCGGAAGATAATCTCTGCGTGATGATGGACGACTTTGTCACCACTCGCGGCGAACGTTCGCGCTACTTCGGGCCCGACGGCAGCTACACCATTCCCGCCAATGGCAGCGTCGCCGACAACGTCTCAAGCGACTTCTTCTGGAAGTTTATTGCCGATGCCGAGGCGATCAAGCGCACCGAGGTGAAAACCATTCCGCGTTTTAAAACGCTAGTGAAAGGCTGGACGGTGGGCTTTAACCGCTACATGAGTGAGCTCAAACAGGGCCAGCATCCTGGCCGACATGCCACATGTGCGACAGGCGAGTGGTTGCAGCCCATCAGTACCGACGATATGTATCGCCGTTTTGTGCGGCTGTCGGTACTGGCGAGTAGCTCAGTATTCATCAATGAAATCGCCAATGCTCAGCCTCCGGGCCTAAATAGCCTGCCATTACTAGGTAGCAATGGCTCAGGCAGCGCACTGCCAGGGCCATTGGGCGACTTATTGGCGCCAGTGCTTGATGTGCTCGGTGGCCTTGGCTTGCCCGTGGCGCAGATAGACACGCCTTTGCGCGCCACGCCCTATGTGCCGGGTTCCGCCGCTGAAGTTGCTTGGAAGCAGCAAGCATTAGTTGCTGCGCCCGGTGGCTTTGCCGACTTACAAGAGCATGAGCGTTTCGGCAGCAATATGTATGCCTTTGGCAAAAATGGCAGCACTACCGGCAATCCCATTGTCTATGGCAACCCGCACTTTCCATGGTCAGGCACCGAGCGCCTGTGGATTTCGCACAACACTATTCCTGGTCAATTCGACATCATGGGCTCATCGCTCTATGGCGTGCCGGCAGTGCTCATTGGCTTCAATAAAAATGTCGCCTGGAGCCACACCGTTTCCACTGCTTACCGTTTCACATTCTATGAACTCAAGCTCAATCCGCTAAACCCCACGCAATACATTTACGATGGTGAAATTCGTAGCATGACCGCCGTGCCACTGACCATCCAAGTCAAAAATGCCGATGGCCAAATCACCGAGCGCAAACGCACGCTCTATAAAAGCCATTTCGGCCCCATGCTGACTATCAGTGCATCGGGCGTACCGGTATTGGCGTGGTCGTCGGGACTGGCCTATGGTCTGCGTGACGCCAACTTAGAAAATGATCGCCTGATTAACCAATTCGGACGCTGGAATGAAGCCACCAGTCTCGATGACTTTATTGCTACTCAGGCCACGCAGCTCGGCGTGCCGTGGGTTAACACTGTGGCTAGCGGCCCCGGAGGGCAAGTCTATTATGGTGATGTCACTGTGGTGCCGAATGTACCTGACAGCCTAGTCGCTAGCTGTCGTGCCTTGCCGTTTAGTGTGGTCATTGACCAAGTCGCCGCCGGCCTACCCTTGCTCGATGGCAGCCGTTCATCCTGCGAATGGCTAACCGATAGCGATGCACCCGCACCGGGTATTTTCGGCGCAAAAAATCTGCCGACCATCAAGCGTGATGACTATGTCACCAACTGCAACGATAGCTATTGGTTGACCAATACCAAGCAGCCGCTGACCGGCTTTGCTCGTATCATTGGCGATGAAAATTCGCCGCGTAGTTTGCGCACACGCCTATGCTTGTTGCAGGCAGAGCGCCGTCTCGACGGCTCAGATGGTCGCCCCGGTAAGGGCTTTGATATCGCCACGCTGCAAGAGATTGCCTTGTCGAGCCAGATTTATTCAGCCGAATTAGCACGGCAACACGTCGTCGATAGTCTGTGTGGCCAGCCTACGTTGATCGGCAGCAATGGTCCCGCCACTAGTGGCGATGTCAGCGCGGCCTGCACGGTGCTAGCGGCGTGGGACGGCAGCGATAATCTGGCTTCAGTTGGCAGCCATATCTGGCGCGAGTTCTGGCGGCGCACCAGCAAGCCTGCTTTAGGCTTGCCCATTGGATTACCTGTGCCTACGCCGCTTACCGATCTTTGGTCGGTTCCATTTTCCAGTAACGACCCGGTGAACACGCCCAACACGCTCAATACCCGCTCTTTAGCGGTGCAAATGGCCTTTGCTGATGCCGTCGCGGCGGTGAAAGTTACGGGTATTCCATTCGATAGGCCGCTCGGTGAAATTCAACGTTCTGGCGTGCATGGCGATGCCGTATTGCCGGTTTTTGGTGGCAGTAGCGGGGCCGGTGCCTTCACGGTAATATCGACTAACCCTGAAAATCTGACACCTGACGGCTATGTGGTGGAATATGGCAATAGCTATCTGCAAACGGTGACATGGGATAGTCAGCGCAACCCGATTGCGGCAGGATTCATTACCTATTCGCAATCAACAGACCCTGCTAGCCCGCATTTTAAAGATTTCACACAGGCCTATGGTATGAAGCGCTGGCAGACGTTCCCATTTAGCCCGGCGCAAATACAACAACAAACGATTTCAAGAAAAACACTAAGCCAATAACGCCACGCGTGCGTTTACCAAGGACTCCTCATGACAGCCGAGAACACTACGCCGGTACACACCGCGCTCATTCAACAAGCTTTTGACTCGCATTATGCGACTGCCATTCGCCTGCGTCAGTCCACTTTTGGTGAGCGTCGCGAGAAAATCCGCAAGCTGCGCGATAGTGTCTTGGCGCATCAGCAGGACATTATTGATGCCGGTTTTGCTGACTTCCGCAAGCCGCCCGCTGAGGTGGAGCTCACCGAAATTTTGCCAGTCGTGGCTGAAGCCAATGATGCATTGCGTAATCTGAAAGGCTGGATGAAGCCGCAAAGTGTCTGGCCAACGCGCTTGATGCTGGGCACCAAGGGCTATATTCAGTACGAGCCGAAAGGCCGCTGCTTGATCGTTGCACCATGGAACTATCCGGTGAACTTAAGTTTAGGCCCGTTGGTTTCTGCGATTGCCGCCGGTAACACGGTCATTATCAAGCCTTCGGAAATGACGCCAGCGGCATCGGCGGTGATTAGTAAAATTGTTCGTGAGGTCTTTGATCCTGCTGAAGTTACTGTTTTTGAAGGTGATGCGCCGGTGGCGCAGGCGCTACTCGATCTGCCGTTTGATCATATTTTCTTCACGGGTTCGCCAGCGATCGGCAAGGTGGTCATGACGGCGGCGGCGAAGCACTTGACCAGTGTCACGTTGGAGTTGGGTGGGAAGTCGCCAACTATTGTTGATGCCAGTGCTGATTTGACCGTTGCAGCGAAAAACATTCTGTGGGCAAAGTTCACTAACAATGGTCAGACCTGCATTGCGCCTGATCACGTCTATGTGCATGCCGATGTGAAGGCCGACTTTGTCGCCGCCTGTACCAAGGTATTAAACGATGCCTATGGTGCCCAGCCGCAGCAAAGCGAGCATTTGGCGCGCATCGTTAACGAGCGCCACACTCAGCGCATCAAAGGCTTGCTCGATGATGCAGTGGCCAAAGGCGCGCGGGTGGTCGCGGGTGGTCATAGCGAAGCGGCGGACTGCTTCATTGCGCCAACGCTACTTGAAGGCATTAGCGCTGACTCGAAGATCATGACAGAGGAGATTTTCGGGCCAATTTTGCCGATCTTTGAGTTTCGCGATATCGATGAAGTGATTGCTCGCATTAACGCTGACCAAAAGCCTTTGGCGCTGTATGTGTGGGCAAAAGACGAAGCGATAATTCAGCGCGTGATGCAAAACACCACATCGGGTGGCGCCTGCATTAACCATTGTGTGGTGCAGTTTTTACACGGCAACCTGCCGTTTGGCGGCGTGAATAATTCGGGCATGGGCAATGCGCACGGTCACTTTGGCTTCAAGACCTTTTCGCATGAGCGTGCTGTAGTTCGCACGCGCATTATGTTGGCGAAAATGTTCTTCCCTCCCTATACCAACCTCACGCGCAAGTTGCTGGCGATTTTCATAAAAACCGTCTGATGGCTTGAGCCGCTTAATACTGTGGTAAATAAAAAGCCCAGCAAGTAGCTGGGCTTTTTTGTATTTGTCACAGTAGGGGTTAAGCCAGTAGCGTGCTTGCCATGTACTGCATAAACAGCTGTTGGCGTTAACCGCGATTGCGCATGACGCGCGCCTTTTCGCGCGCCCAATCGCGATCTTTTTCAGCATCACGTTTGTCATGTAGCTGCTTGCCTTTTACTAGGGCAATTTCGATCTTGGCGCGGCCGCCGCTCCAATACATCGCGAGCGGAATGCAGGTATGACCTTTCTGCTTCACTTCCCCGATAAGCCGCGAAATCTCGCGGGCTTTCAGCAGCAGTTTGCGCGTGCGTGTCGGGTCGGCGACCACATGAGTGGAGGCGGCCAGCAAGGGCTGAATATGCACGCCGATAATCCATGCTTCATTATTTTTCAGCAGGACATAGGCGTCGGTTAAGTTGCACTTACCGGCGCGCAGCGATTTAACTTCCCAGCCCATCATCACTAGGCCAGCCTCGAAACGTTCCTCAATGAAGAACTCGTGGCGGGCGCGGCGATTGAGGGCAATGGTGGATGATTTAGTTTGGCTCATAGCCGGCAATTATAGGCACAATGGTGGCCTTGTGTATCTGCACGGCTAGATTGAAAATAGTCTTTTCGGCCAGAGTTGGCCTTTAGCGATCAAAATAGAGAGTAATTCATGACTTCGGTGACAACTCCTCGTGAAACTTCGCTTGCCGCAAGCGAGTCTGCTGTCAGCAGTATTATTGTGGCGATGTCAGTAGTGGTCTGGGCCGGCTTGGTGGGTGCGGGCATTTTGTGGGCCGAGCTGCCGCTATTGGTGCTCTCCGCCATCTTTGCCGCATGGCCATTGGCCTTGGCAGAGCGGGCGTTGGCAGTGCGCAGCAAGCGCTCCGTGGTCGATGGTATGCAGCACCTCACGCGCGAAAGTGATGCCGCCCGTGGCTGGCGCTTTATGGCGTATAGCGGACTGCTGGCAGGCCTGCTGGCCATGGTGCTAACGGCAACATGGGCGGGCGTATTAAGCACAGTGGCCTTGCAAAGCCTGTTTCATAATCAGTCAGGATGGCTGTCGTCAGCCATGTTAGTACCGGCGGTGACGACCTTTATAGTATTTCTTGGCTTGCTGCGCTACGCCGGCCGCGCCAACCCCACGCATTGGCTACTGCCCATGCTGCTGCTGGCGGGCGTGAGTGGCTACAGCCTCAGCCACGAGCAAATATTGCCGATGGATTCGAGCCTGGCCTTGCCTGGTGGCGCCGGTTGGTCGGCCGCGCTGCTGATCGGTGGCTTGCTGGGTGGCGCAGGCTTAATGATCCGCTGGCCATGGCAGCAACAAAGTACTGCGCAGCCCTTACTACAAGGTGCCAGTGTGGTATTTGCCGTGGCTATGCTGATGGCATTATTGGTGCCGGGACTGGCGTCAGTGCTGCTCGCCGCCGTCGCGTGCTTATTGATGTTGCTGGCCTTGGCGCAGCCGTGGCTGGCAGTGTTAGCGGCGCGCGGTTTAGCCATGTGGCCCGCGCTGTTCATTGTGTTGGTGGTGGTCACCGGCTTGGCCGAACTGCTGTGGTACAGTGCCGGCGTGATTCGTCTGCAGCAGCTGAGCTTGGTATTACTGCTTTGGATGACGGTGAACGCATTTGTGCTAGCGATCTATGCCGGCTGGGTGATGAAAATGAGTCATGCGCGTAAGGCACTGAACTTGCCCAGCGAGGCGGCCTATAACATCTGGCGTATTGCCATTCGGTGGGTGGCGCCACTGACCTTGCTAGCCGGCGTGGCCGCGCTAGTTGGGCTGATCTAATGCGCATCGAGATTGCTTACGCTGAGCCATCGCAGCAATGGTTGTGGCGGCGCGAGGTGGCAGAAGGCACGACGCTGGCGCAGGTAGTAGATGATGCGGAGGTCCGCGCGGTGTGTCCGGCGTTACAGAGTGCTGAGCCGCCAACGTTTGGCGTGTGGAGCAAGGTGGTGGCTGAGCCGAGCTTACATATATTGCAAGATGGCGACCGCGTGGAGATTTATCGGCCGCTGACTATTGACCCGAAAGCTGCGCGTAAAGCGCGTGCGGAGAAAGCAAAAAGCGCCCGTTGATGGGCGCTTTTTTAATGTCAGTGCTGCATTACTCTGCGGGGCGCTGGCTCTCTAGGCTGGACTCGGTAGTGCGCACGGCGCCATCCTTGCTGCCAGGCAACGAGGTGGTGGTGCTGGGTAGCTTGCCATCGCGCTCTACGCGTGCCACTACGCCCTCGGCAAAAAATACGCTGAAGCGACGGTAAGGCACTTGCTCAAGGCCTGCTTCTTTGGCGTAAGTGCCGGGAATAAAGCGATAGGTGTAGTCCCAGCGCATCGGATTTAGCGTGTCGGTAATCAGCGGTGAGCCTAAGACATAGCGGACCTGTGCGGGTGACATGCCGACCTTGATTTTATCGGCCTGTTCGCTGGTGACTGTTTGTCCTTGCACGACATCGATACGGTAGGCGCTAAATACGTTTTTGCAACCCACGGTGCTCAACACGGCGGCGGTGAGTGCGATTGCCAGTAGCTTTTTATGCATGACCCGGATGATCCTTGTAAGTTAATGGCGACAACGGGAGAAAGTTACACTTAATAATGTTGATGGGCGCACCCAACGGCGCATCGCGCTATCATACGGCAACCGTAGCGAAGAGACGAACCATGTCAGGAAGTAATCAAGAGCTCCGTAAAGCGGGCCTGAAAGTCACCATGCCGCGTGTGAAAATCTTAGAGCTATTGGAAAGCTCTGACGTGCATCACATGAGTGCAGAAGACGTTTATAAGGCATTGCTGGCCTCGGGTGAAGATGTTGGCCTCGCCACGGTTTATCGCGTACTCACGCAGTTTGAGTCGGCCGGCATGGTCGAGCGTCACAACTTTGAAGGCGGCCACTCGGTGTTTGAGCTCAGCGATGGCGACCATCACGATCACATGGTCTGCGTCGATAGCGGCGATGTCATTGAGTTTTTTGACCCAGAAATCGAGCGTCGCCAACGCGAAGTGGTAAAGGCGCACGGCTATGAGCTGGTCGATCACAACCTCGTGCTCTATGTGCGCCGCCGTACGGAAAAAGTAGAAGACTAAGACTAAATGGCCGACGACTCAGTCGGCCATCAAGGTTCGTGCGTGCTCACGAGTTTCCTCTGTGATGATCACGCCGCCCGACATTCGCGCAATTTCTTCGACACGATCTGCTGCGTTCAGCGCCACCACCGTGCTGTGCGTGGTGCCATCGATGACGCGTTTTTCTACCCGTAAATGATGATGGCCGCGCGCCGCGACTTGCGGCTGATGCGTGATGCTAAAGACTTGCGCATGCTCGCCGAGCGCTCTTAGTAGGCGGCCAACAACCTCGGCAATGCCACCGCCAATGCCCACGTCGACTTCATCGAAGACCATCACCGGCACTGGCGAATGGCGCGCATGCACGACCTGGATGCCCAGTGATAAGCGCGACAACTCGCCGCCTGAGGCGACTTTTGCCAGCGGTCGTAGTGGCTGGCCCGGGTTGGCGCTAAATTGAAACTCAATATCGTCGAGACCGTAAGCCGCGGGCTTTGCTAAGGGTGTGAGCGTGAGCTCTAGGCGTGCATTGCTCATGCCTAGACCTGCGAGAAACTGCTGAATATCGTCGCAAAAGCGTGTGGC
>JBDSQT010000217.1:0-2890 GCA_039929665.1 Paraperlucidibaca sp. | reverse complement strand
CGCGCTTCCTACTCACATGAGCATGACACAGCAGTTAACATTAGTAGATTCATGCTTATATAAATTATCAATAGCTAAAAACTATGATCAATGTTTATAAGGCAAATGATTCTGGCTGGCGTCTACGCGCTCACTCAACAGCTCGATCTAAATCACTCGCTTCATGGCGCTCGGGCAGCTGCTCGTGCGGCTCACCCCAGACACGATTGACGATACGCCCACGCTGCACCGCCGGACGACTGGCAATAGCCTTTGCCCAGCGCTGCACATGCTCGTAGCTTTCTACTTGCAGAAACTCTGCCGCTCCGTACAACTCGCCCAGTACCAGCGCGCCATACCAAGGCCACACGGCTATGTCCGCAATACTATACTCATCACCGGCAAGGTACTCGCTTAGCTGTAACCGTCGGTCTAGTACATCCAGCTCGCGCTTCACCTCCATGCTAAAGCGATCGATGGCGTATTCGATTTTTTCCGGCGCATAGGCATAAAAGTGACCAAAACCACCGCCCAAATACGGCGCACTACCCATTTGCCAAAACAACCAGTTCAGCGTTTCGGTGCGTATCGCCAGGTCTTTAGACAAAAAGGCATCAAACCGCTCAGCCAAATACAGCAAGATCGAGCCTGACTCAAAAACGCGTAGTGGCGCGGCCCCGCTGTGATCAACCAAGGCCGGTATTTTGGAGTTCGGATTGATCTCAACAAAGCCGCTAGAGAACTGTTGGCCATCAAAAATATTGATCAGCCAGGCATCGTATTCAGCGCCCTGATGGCCCAGCGCTAAGAGCTCCTCGAGCATGACCGTGACCTTCACCCCGTTGGGCGTGGCGACCGAATACAGCTGCAAAGGATGCTTACCCACGGGCAGTGTTTTGTCATGGGTGGCGCCAGCAATTGGGCGGTTAATACTGGCAAACCGACCGCCATTTTCCTGCTTCCATTCCCAAACACTGGGCGGTATGTACTGCGCTTGATCTTCCATAGCAAACTCCTGTGCGGGTAAAGCGCTAGTCGTTTAAATACCGGCCTGAGCAAACACCTGCAAAAACTCATCCGGCTCTGGGCGTATCCGATAATTCTCGGTGAGATCGGCATAGATGATCAGACCCGCCGCATCGGTCATCAATACCGTCGGCATCACCGTGTCGCTATCGTAGCCCAAGGCCTGCAGACCCGCTGGCGTGCCATTTTTCGCATTAATGCCCAGCTGCTCAGCCATGCGGCCGTCTCTATCGGTCAGAAAAGTCATCGGCACATCGAAGCGTTGCGCCAGATCTTCGGTATTCGCATGCGGCTGTGGGCTGATGAGCATCACCTCAACGCCTTTTTCTGCGAGCACTCGGTATTGGCTGGCAATCTCTTTGACTTGAGCCATGCACAGCGGACACCAGTTGCCCCTAAAGAAAATCATCAGCATGGGTTTTTGCAAGGTCGCGGTATGGAGTGTGGAATGATCTACGCGCTCAAACTGCAGCGCTGGTAGCGCCATGCCAACCTTCAGCTGGCTAACATCGCGCCTGCCAAAACGCGAATACCACGCCTCATAGAGCACACCGCCAACACCCCCTACGCCGAGCACCCAAAACCACATCTCCGGGTCCTGCACACCGGCACTAAATAAGCCGATGATGGGCAGTAGTGCAATGCCCAGTGGCAGAAAAAAGCCCTTGGCGGTGCGAGCAACTGGCGTCGCAAACAACCAGACGAAAAACAGCAAAGACGGCAGTAAAGACATCAACACCAAGAGCCACTCAATGCTCACGGAGACTTGCGTGAGCTGCCATAGCGCGCGGATGGAGCCAATGCTCAACAAGGTGATCCACACCGAAATAAAGATGGATTTTGCTTTACTCATCATCATTGCCCTAATTGGTAAGCTACTAATTGTGCCTAGCATCTAGATATTTGAGTGATCATTCAAGTACTATTTAAGCACGCCCTACTCGAGGCCATCCTATGGCACGCACCCCGCGCTTTGATCGCCAGCTCTCGCTAGACCGAGCGATGGCGCTATTTTGGTCAAAAGGCTATTACGCCTGCTCAATGAAGCATATCGAACAAGCGCTGGATATGCGCCCCGGCAGCATTTATGCCACATTTGGCAGCAAGAGCGGCCTCTTCGCTGAGGCACTAGAAGTCTATTTCAACCGCATGGGCGTTGAATTTCTTCAGCTGGTCAGCGCCTCGCCACTGCTTGTTGACGGCTTAAAACACTACTTTCGCGCGATGGTAAAACCGGCAAGCCTAGGCGAAGCACCGCAGCCCATGGCCTGCATGCTGATCAAAACCCTGCTTGAGATTAATGACGAAGATAAAGACTTAGCGGCCAGAGCCAATGACATGCTCGGCGCTATTGAGACGGGACTTTGCCAGGCATTAGAGCTGGCGAAAGCGTCAGGGGAGTTGCGAGCCGACACCGATTGCCCACGGCTGGCGCGACTGCTGCAGGCTCAGATCATTGGCCTGCGAATTTATGCTGAGCGTAGCCCGGCTGCCGCTCATCTGGAGCTATTGGCTGGTGATATGGCCAATATTCTAGATGCGTACAGCGCCTGATTGGCGCTGCTAAAGGCAAATCACAGACGAAAAAAAACCGCCGAAGCGGTTTTTAATATTCAGGTAGGGCACCCAGGCTTAACGGCGATTCATCGCATCCAAAGCTACTACTGTGCTGCTTCCTACGTCACTACGCACATCCGCCTCGAGCGGACTGCTTGAGTGATCCTCGGCGTTTAAGTCCGGCACATAGCCGGCTAAGCGCTGCTGCAGCAAACGCTTCAAGCCAAGGGTGTCGCGCGCCGCGGCCAGCACCTTAATTTTCTGCAGTACCAGCTCTAGCTCAGCTAAAGACCAGCGCGTCTCCACGGCTTTATAAATTAGTGGATGG
>JBDSQT010000216.1:0-2536 GCA_039929665.1 Paraperlucidibaca sp. | reverse complement strand
GCCAATGCCGTAACGGAATTTCATGGCCATCTTCGGCCAAAATAAAGCTGACACCGTCGTATTCGACGCCGGTGCGCTGTTGCGTGCTAACACTCTTCATATATGCTGCCTCACCACTGATTTTTGTTATGGAGGATTTATGCAGAACACGATTCATTATGGCGTGAGTTCTCTGCATCCTGCATCACATTATTTTGATATCTGCCTGACCATCGCCGAGCCTGATTTTGCTGGGCAAGTGCTGTGGTTACCGGACTGGATTCCCGGCAGCTACATGATCCGCGACTTTTCCCGCCACCTTACACCCTTACAAGCATTCACGACCGATGACCAAACTGTCGCTATACAGGCCATAGACAAGTCGTCGTGGCGTTGCGCACCGGTCGTGGGCCCGCTCATTGTGCGCTACCGTGTCTATGCCTGGGATATGTCGGTACGTACCGCCTTGCTCGATCAGTTTGGTGGTTTTTTCAACGGCACGTCAGTGTTTCTCGCCGTTGCTGGCCAAGAGCAGCGGCCAGTGACGGTGACTATTGACCGCCCGCAAGGCTTAGCGGCGGGCCAGTGCAGTATCAGCGAATGGCGAGTGGCCACCACATTGCCGCGCGCAGGCGCTGCGGTGTTGGGCTTTGGTGATTATTGTGCGGCAAATTATGACGAGCTAATTGACCATCCCGTCGAGCTTGGCGTCTTTGACTATGAGACCTTCGATGTCGATGGTGTGCCACATGCTATAGCCATCACCGGTGCACATCGTGGCGATCTCACGCGCTTGCTGAGCGACTTAAAGCGCATCTGCCAAACCCAAATTCGTTTTTTTGAAGAGCCGGCGCCGTTTAGCGAATACCTATTTTTACTACGTGTGGTGGGGTCAGGTTATGGCGGCTTGGAGCATCGCAGTTCGACTAGTTTAATCTGCAATCGTGACGATCTCCCCAGTGCCCATGAGCCGGAAGCCCCCAGTACGGGTTACACACAGCTGCTAGGCCTGTGTAGTCATGAGTATTTTCATAGTTGGAATGTTAAACGCTTGAAGCCGCAGGCCATGGTGACACCGAATCTGCGCCAACCGGTACACACCGAATTGCTATGGTTTTTTGAGGGCATCACCTCCTATTACGATGACCAGTTTTTGCTGCGCGCTGGCGTGATTGATCTTGAAGCCTATGCCAAGTTGCTTGGTCAAAGCATCACTCGACATCTGCAAACGCCTGGACGAGAAGTGCAAACGCTGGCGGCCTCGAGCTTCGATGCCTGGACTAAGTATTATCAGCAAAACGAAAATACGCCCAATGCGGTGGTTAGTTATTACGTAAAAGGTGCGGTGCTTGCGCTCTGCTTAGACCTTATGTTGCGAGCCCAAAATCATGACTTAGATAAAGTAATGCGAGAGCTTTGGCAGCGTTTCGGACGTCAAGAGTTAGGCGTGAATAGTGCTGATATCGCCAGTGTGCTGATTACTAAACTGGGCAGCTATGGCGAGCAATTTCTCCAGCAGGCCTTGCACAGCACCATGGAGCTGCCGTGGCAGTGTCTGCTCGAAGATATTGGCGTGCAGGTCAAACTCAGTGCCGCACAGCCGGTAAGTTTGGGTGTGCGCACGCAAGCAGCTGAGGGTGGTGTGGAGTTGCGTGTGGTTGATCCGGCAGGCGCAGCCGCAGCAGCAGGCTTATCGGCCGGCGATATTGTCGTCGCGCTGGATAATCTGCGGGTTAGCGCGGCCAATTGGGATAAACGGCTGGCACAATATGCTGCCGGCGATAGTATCTCAGTGTATGCTTTCCGCCGTGATGAGTGGCTGTCCTGCCGTTGCGTTGTAGCTGCTGCTGCGCACGATACCTGTAGCCTAGTGTTCGCCGAAGCATCGGAGGCTTGGCCGGTGTCGCGGGCGCTATATAACTAACAATAAAAACCGTTTTGGAGCATCCCCATGCTGACTGATTTCTGGAAAGACAAATACCCTGAGAATGTGCCATTTCGTATTGATACGCAGGCCTACAGCTCAGTACTTGAGGTCTTCCATGAAGCCTGCCATCGCTTTGCCGATGCGCCAGCATTCTCCAATATGGGCTGCACACTGACCTATGCCGATATTGATCGCCTGAGTGCCGATTTTGCCTCTTATATTCAGCATCATACCGAGCTGAAAGCCGGCGATCGTATTGCGGTGCAAATGCCCAATCTCCTGCAATATCCGGTGGTCGTCTTTGGTGCCATGCGCGCCGGTTTAGTCGTAGTCAACACCAATCCGCTCTACACCGAACGCGAGATGCTGCATCAATTTAATGATTCGGGCGCGAAAGCCCTCGTGGTGCTAGCGAACTTCGGCAACATGGCTCAGGCCGTGGTTGGGCAGACAGGCATCAAGCATGTCATCGTCACTGAGTTGGCCGATATGTTGCCTGCGCCTAAGCGCTGGTTAGTCAACGCTGCCGTCAAGCATGTGAAAAAAATGGTGCCGGCGTATTCACTGCCAGGCTCGGTAAAACTTAATGATGCATTGGCTAAAGGCCGCCGCCGCCCACCGGTTGACCAT
>JBDSQT010000215.1:0-3449 GCA_039929665.1 Paraperlucidibaca sp. | reverse complement strand
CCGGCAAAACGCTGTTGGCCGAGCAAGTGGCAGAGGCCTTTGGTACGCGATTGATCCAATGGCATATCAAGTCCACGACTAAAGCCCAGCAAGGTCTTTATGAATACGATGCGGTATCGCGTTTACGTGATTCGCAGCTCAGCACTGAGCGTGTTCATGACATTGCTAACTACATTAAAAAAGGCAAGCTCTGGGAGGCCTTTACCGCCGACGAGCGCGTGGTGCTACTGATCGATGAGATCGATAAAGCCGACATCGAGTTCCCCAACGACTTGCTCACTGAGCTCGATAAAATGGAGTTTTTTGTTTACGAGACCGGTGAGACCATCAAGGCCAAGCATCGCCCGATTGTCATCATCACCTCGAATAACGAAAAAGAATTGCCCGATGCCTTTCTGCGTCGTTGCTTCTTTCATTACATCCAGTTCCCCGATGCCGAAACCATGAAGGCAATTGTTGAGGTTCATCATGCGGGCATCAAAGGCACGCTACTGAAGCAGGCACTGGATATTTTCTTTGATCTGCGCAAAGTGCCGGGCTTGAAGAAAAAGCCCACCACTTCAGAGCTAATCGACTGGCTCAAACTGATTTTGTCCGATGATATTCCTGAAGATGTGCTGCGTAATCGCGACACGCGTAAAGCTATTCCGCCGCTCTATGGTGCCTTGCTGAAAAACGAGGCCGATGTGGCACTGCTTGAGCGTTTGGCGTTTATGAATCGCCGCGAAAATGCCTAAAGCGCTGCACTTATAAGCGAGTTCAACACAAGCCGCTTAAGACAGGAGAGGGCGATGCTGGTTCATTTTTTCCAGACGCTGCGTGAGTACAAAGTGCCGGTGAGCATTCGCGAGTTGCTCGACTTGAATGCCGCGCTGAAGGCCGGTTTGGTCTATGCCGACAGCGAAGAGTTTTATCAGCTGGCGAAAGTCTGCATGGTCAAAGATGAACGCCATTTTGACAAGTTCGATCGCGCCTTTAAGGCCTTTTTTGATGGCATAGAAAGTGTCTCGGCCGACATGTTAAGCAAGACTATTCCTGAAGATTGGCTGCGCAAAGAGCTGGAAAAGCAGCTCTCGCCAGAAGAGCTGGCTGAGCTTCAAAAGTCAGGCTCACTCGAAGAGCTCATGAAGAAATTCATGGAGCGTTTGCAAGAGCAGGAAAAGCGCCATCAGGGTGGTAATAAGATGATCGGCACCGGCGGTACATCGCCGTTTGGCGCCTATGGTGCCAATCCAGAAGGCATTCGCATGGCCGGACCTTCGCGCAATAAAAGCGCGGTGAAGGTCTGGGAGAAACGTGATTTTCGCAATCTTGACGACAATGTTGAGCTCGGTACTCGTAATATTAAACTGGCGCTACGCCGCTTGCGCCGCTTTGCTCGGCAAGGCGCAGAAGAAATTCTTGATATTGACGATACCATTCGTCACACCGCACATAACGCGGGCCTACTGGATATTCGCCTAGTCGCCGAGCGTAAAAATCGCGTCAAAGTGCTGTTGTTTTTCGATATTGGCGGCTCGATGGATCCGTATGTGCGCATTTGCGAGGAGCTTTTCTCGGCGGCGAAAACTGAGTTTAAGCATTTGGAGTTTTTCTACTTCCATAACTTTGTTTATGAGTCGGTGTGGAAAAACAATATGCGCCGGCACAGTGAGCGCACCAGCATTTACGACATCATTCACAAATACGGTCGAGACTACCGTGTGATTTTTGTCGGTGATGCCAGCATGTCGCCTTATGAGATTGCTTCGGTAGGCGGCTCAGTCGAGCACTTCAACGAAGAGCCGGGGGCGCTGTGGATGCAACGCTTGACCAATCATTTTCAGAAGGTTGTTTGGCTAAATCCAGAGCCCGAGAAGCACTGGAAAATGACGCAATCAACAGAGATGACGCTACAGCTGGTTGAACAACGTATGCATTCCTTAACGCTAAAAGGCATCGAAGATGCCATGCGCTACTTGAGTAAATAACCATGAAAAAGTTACTGATAGTTGCTGCAGTTGTTGCGGGCTCGGTCAGCATGAATGCGTCGGCTGGCCTGTTGTCTGGTTCGCGCCCAGACACATTGGGTGTTAACGCAGAGGGTCGTTTGGCGCCATTGCCATCAGCGCCGCACGCGGTGGGTAGTCAGGCCTTAGCGGGTAGTAAGAGTGCCATTGCGCCACTGCTGGTGAGCGGTGACAAAACCAGTTATATGACGCGACTGGCGGCCGTGGCGGCAGATATGCCCGGCGCTACCGTAGTTAAGCAAGGCGCAAGCTATCTTTATGTCGAATACAGCTCATTGCTGATGGGCTTTGTCGATGATGTAGAATTTGCCTTGCAGGCTGATGGTCAGCGTGTCGATGTGCGGTCGTCATCGCGTGTTGGCTATTATGATTTCGACGCTAATCGTGACCGTGTCGAACGCATTCGCACGGCCATGCAGGCAGGTAAGTAAAGCGGTCGCCAATCCTTGGCGATGTGCAGAAACTTCGCGCCCAGTAGGCGTGAAAACTTAAGTGTTTCCGGCTAACCAAGCGGTAGGCTTTTGCGGTGGCCTGAACTCACACACGGGCTGCGCAACACGCAACAAGGTGGCATCTAGCCAGCTCAGCAAATCCGCATAGACTTCGTCTTTATTGGTCTCATGGAAGAGGTCATGACGGGCACCTTCATAGATTTTTAAGGTGACATCGATCAGGCCGGCAGTCTCGAGCTTGTCGTCGAGTGTGGCAACATTGACGCCATCATGGCCGACCGGGTCTTTTGAGCCGGCAAACGAATATACCGGTAAGTCATTGCGGATTTTACGCAGATTGCTCATGCGTTGTGTGCGGCTTAAGCCTTCGAGTAAGTCGCGCCAAAAACCATTGGTACAGGTGATGCCACAGCGCGGGTCGTTGGTATAACGTTGCACAAAGGTATTGTCGCGCGAGAGCCAATCATAGCTGGTGCTGTCTGTGCTAAAGGCTTTTGCAAATTTACCAAAAGTCAGGGCGTGGATGATTGCGCTGCGACCATTTTCACCCTGACGCCAGCATTCGAGTTTCGCAAACCAGTGCGCAGACCATGTGAACCAAGGCGCTTCGTAATTACTACCTTCTAGTATTAGTGCATCGACCGTGTGCGAATGGCGTTCGGCATAGGCCAAGCTGATAAATGAGCCCATGGAGTGACCCAGGAGTATCCAGGGTACGTCGGGGTAGGCTAATTTGCCGTGGTGATTGACGCTACGCATGTCGGCGCAGACCGCTTCCCAGTGCTGCGTCTCGCTAATCTCGCCGAGTGCCTCTATGGCCACAGATAAGCCATGGCAACGATGGTCATGCGCCATCACGGCGTAACCGGCGGCATTTAAGCGCGCGGCAGCATCGGCATAGCAGCCGCTGTGCTCTGACATGCCGTGAGCAATGTGCACCAGCGCTTTTGGGTGTTCAACGGGCCAATGCCGTAACGGAATTTCATGG
>JBDSQT010000214.1:0-4213 GCA_039929665.1 Paraperlucidibaca sp. | reverse complement strand
ATCGGGGCGCCAGTCGCTAAGTAAGCCCTTGGGCTGCTGGCTGACAGTGCGCTCAGGCTTTGATGCAGTCTTGTGGTGATCGCTTACCGAGTCAGGCGAGCGCTGTTGTGGAGTGACCTTACGCTGAGTCGTGGGTGATTGTGCCGCCATGAAAAAAGCCATCACACAGGCGAGTGCTAGTGGTGGAGCCAGTAGTCGTGTCAACCAATTCATAGTGATTCCTGCGGGCGTGGCGCGCGCTTTCCTGTTGCGCGTAAGATAGCCCAAACCTAAAATCCTTGCGAGGTGTGTCGTGAATCCAGCAGAACTGTTTTCTTTGAGCGGTCAAACGGCCATAGTGACGGGCGGCTCGCGTGGCCTTGGCCTACAAATGGCCGAAGCCTTGGGTGAGGCTGGCGCCACGGTGCTGATTACCGCACGTAAAGCCGATGAGTTGGCTAGCGCTAAAGCGCATTTAAGCGCACTGGGTATTCGTGTACACACCGTTGCGGCGGATGCCAGCAATCCAGAGCACATTGCGTATCTTGCTGCCGAAGCTCAACGCCTCATGGGTAGTGTCGACATCTTGGTCAATAACGCTGGCGCGAGCTGGGGCGCACCGGCCGAAACGCATCCGCTGGAGGCATGGGATAAAGTCATGAATCTCAATGTGCGTGGTTATTTTCTCTTGGCACAGGCCGTCGCTAATGCCTCGATGATTCCACGCAAGCATGGCCGTATTATCAACTTGGCATCAATTGCGGGTCTCGGCGGCAACCCGGCATGGATGCAGACCATTGCCTATAACACCAGCAAAGGCGCGGTGGTTAACTTCACCCGCGCGCTGGCCTGTGAATGGGGGCATTACGGCATCACGGTGAATGCCATCGCGCCCGGATTTTTTCCAAGCAAAATGTCGCAAGTGCTGATGGATACGGTTGGCGTCGACAGCATCGCCAAAACCACCCCGTTGCAGCGCGTCGGTGGCGATGACGATTTGAAGGGCGCAACACTGTTGTTTGCCAGTGCCGCTGGTCGTCACATCACTGGGCAAATTTTGCCTGTAGATGGCGGCGTTAGCGCCTTGATCGGAGGCTGATGATGAGCCATCAGATCGCCGGTTTTCGTACCGAGCGTATGCATTTTCAAGGCATCTCAAAAGAGGTTTTTTGCCGAGGCGAAGGCCCAGCGGTAATCATCCTGAGTGAGATTCCAGGCATCACCCCGCAAGTTGCCAAGTTTGCCGAGCGCGTGGCTGATGCGGGCTTTAGGGTGTTTATGCCGCAGTTGTTTGGCGAGCCGATGAAGCCGTTGACGATTCCTTATACGGCGGAGGCGCTCGCGAAAATTTGCATCAGCCGTGAGTTTCGCGTGCTCTCGGCCAATAAATCCAGCCCAGTCGTTGACTGGCTGCGTGCCTTAGCGCGTCATGCCCATGAACTTTGCGGAGGTCCAGGCGTTGGCGTGGTTGGCATGTGCCTGACTGGTAATTTTGGCTTGGCGATGATGCTTGATGCGCCGGTAATAGCTCCGGTGTTATCGCAGCCATCCTTGCCCATTGGTCCGACCAGTGGCCAGCGCAGTGCGCTGCATGCTTCACCTGAAGAAATTGCGGCAGCGCATGACAAGATCAACAACCAGGGCGCGCGCATCTTAGGCCTACGTTTTAAGCAAGACTTTATGTGTCGTGCCGAACGCTTTGATCGATTGCGTGAGGAGTTCGGGCCAGCGTTTGAGTGCCGCGAAATAGATGCCTGCCATGCCAATCCTATGGCAGGCACGCCAGCGCATAGTGTGCTCACCACGCATTTAATCGATGAAGTGGGCGAGCCCACGCGGGCAGCACTTGACCGCACCTTGGCCTTTCTGGCCGAACAGCTGCGTAAAGTGTAGCGCTCAGTTGAACGTGATTTGGCCATGGCAACGCCGGCGTCTGAGGCGCGAGCAAGCGGCGCAGGCACGCTTGGCGCAGGCCGTGATTCAGCTAACTGATCTAGCCATGCCTAAAGGGCCGCGTGTGGTCTGTATTTGGCCCGATGTTATTGCGCTATCGCCAACGCAGCGCTACGCCTGGTGCCGCTGCGGTTTATCGGCCAATGGCTTGTGGTGTGACGGCAGTCATAATAAAGCCCATCAGGGTGCTGGCCATGCTGGTGACGGCCCGCTGATATTCAGCCCCAAGCGCGCACAGCATTACTGGTTATGCACCTGCAAGCAGACGCGCACGCCACCGTACTGCGACGCCAGCCACCATCGTTTGCAGCCGCCAAATCAGTAGCGGCTATCCGAATAGGCTCCATGTATTAGCGTCGAGTGAGCCGCCAGACAGACTCCTCAAACCTATCTAGGCCGCGCGCTTGAATGCCGGCATGTTCGCTAATGACGTCCTCGCAAGATAATAAATCGATCTGCCAGTGTGCTTGAAAAAGAGCGCGTACTTCAGCGTGCGTGAGGGCAAACGGCGGGCCAGACATGCGCTGGCTATCGTAAGAAAAAGTGATGAGTAGTCCGCAGGCATTAGTTGCTACTAGGTGCTCCAGTTGTGCGACATAGGTCTCGCGCATGGCCGGCGGCAGTGCCACGAGCGCGGCGCGATCATAAAACCCGGTGCAGTTGATTTGCTCCGGTGCGAGCGTGAAATAGTCGCCTTGCCAGACACTCAAGCCCGATTGCGCATGCCGTGTGTGCTCGCCGTGCGCAGTCTGTGTCAGCGTTAGCCCCTGCTCTTGCGCAAATGCGGCAATGGCCAATGGTGATAGTTCGCAGCCAACGACCGCTGCGCCTTGCTGGCATAACCACAGCATATCCAACGACTTCCCGCAGAGCGGCACAAACACGCGCTGGCGAGCGGCTTCGCTCAACGTATCAAAATGCGTGGCGAGTTGCGGATGCACGTGTGTGCGGTGAAAGCCAATGTCCTGTTTTTGCCAGCGCTCATGCCAAAACTCTGCGTCCATCGCTCTAATCCTTTGTTCTTCTCGACATATTGCCGTAATCAGTAGGTGCTATGTTTGGCGGAGACGTTACTTGAAGTGGTTAATCAATAACACGTAGTCAGCTCGGTGAGTATAAGGTGATGTATTCATCTTGAGCCTGTGTGACGCAAATGGAGTGGGGCTATGTTAAGCAAGGGCGTGTTAAAAAAAGCCGTGTTGAAAAAGCACGTGTTGAGCAAAAACTGGTTAAAAGCAGGCTGGTTAATCAGCTTCGGTATGGCCTCAGTCATTGCCGTGGCGAGTGCCCTGCCAGCGGGTTATCACAAAGTGAGTAAAACACTGTCGGTGTCTGGCTATGTGCATTCGAAGACGCAAATTGAGGCGTTAAAGGCGGAGGGCGTGCAAGTGGTCATTAGCTTGTTGCCCGATGGTGAGCAGACGGTGCTCGATGAGGCCGAGGCGGTGAAGCAGGCTGGCCTGAGCTATGTGTCGATTCCGGTGGCGGGTGCGGCAGATTTGACTGAGGCCAATGTGCGGGCTCTAGACAGAGCCTTAGCCGAGCATGTTGGTGAGAAGGTGCTGGTGCATTGTGCCAGTGGCAATCGCGTTGGCGCCTTACTGGCATTGCGAGCGAACTGGTTGCTGGGCGCATCGCCTGAAGAGGCTATCGCCATCGGGCAAGCGGCGGGTATGACACGCCTCGAAGCAGCGGTTCGTGAGTTATTGCGCTAACAATGTTCGCGTTGAAATTGGCTCGGGGTTTGGCCGGTCCAGCGTTTAAACGCACGCACAAAATTCGCTTGATCGCTGTAACCTAAGGCCAGCGCGACATCGGCCATGCTGAGGTGCTGGGCGCGTAGCTGCTCAAGGGCGGATTGGTGGCGCAGCTCATCGAGCAGCGTTTTAAATCGCAGGCCATGTTGCTCCAAGCGCCGGTGCAGCGTACGTGTCGTCATGTGTAAGGCGCTGGCAATAGCTTCTTGAGCATTACTTGCAGCCATTTCTTGCTTCAGTAAAACCAGCACTTTAGCGATAAAATCGGCCTGTGGTTGCGCGTGTTGCTGAGCGTGTTGCAACTCCTCTCGGCAACGTGCCGCTGCCAATGCCGCTAACTGCGGGTCTGATTGCGGCAGGCGCGTGGCCAGCCAACTAGCAGGAATAGTTACTTCGGTGTGCGAGCAATTAAAGTGCACATTGTCGCTAAGCATGTGTCGTAGCACACGATGGTGCGCTAACTCTTCAATGGCTAAGTCTACGCGAATCTTATCGAGCTCTAGGTGCCCTAGTAGTTTGTTACC
>JBDSQT010000213.1:0-8071 GCA_039929665.1 Paraperlucidibaca sp. | reverse complement strand
AGCTGACCACTAAAGTAGGGCGTAGCCGGTGCTAGGTTTGCTCGCGCTGACGGCATACCAAGCTCGCCACGAAGGCTGAATTGGGCTGTTGTATTAATGGCGGTGCTGAGTTCTAGCGCCACGGTATCTTGTCTGGCTTTCGCCTTAGGTGTCGCCGATAACGACAGCGGCCCAAGCGTTAGTGTCGTGGCAGGACGTGTGCTCAAGTCGCGATAATTCACCACGACATCGCTTACAGAAGCTTGTTTTAAGCTGCCTGCCCAATCAATCGGCGCGCTAGGTTTAGCGTTTGCCACGGCTTGTCGTGGCGGGCCAGCGAGTGCCTTTAAGAGCGTAAAATCGCCATTTACATCGCGTTCAATAGTGACCTTAGCACCCGATAGCGTCAGTGCCTGACTGGCCCACTCAGCACTGGGATAAGCAAACACCAAGCCATTAGCCTGTAGCCGTTTTATCGTAGCCAGCTCTTTGTTTTCTTTAGCGTTTAGCAGTGACAGCGACAGATCCTCTAGCGTCATGGTGCTGTTCTTAATGGCCACCGATACTGTTGGCTGCAAGCTGGCATCGTAGTTAATGTCTAGCGACAAACGGCCATCATTGACCGCTAATGGGAGCTTGTCAGGTAGCCAACCAAGGGTCTTGGGTAAGGACAGCTTAGTGATCTGCAAGCGGCCTTTCGAGGCCAATGGTTGCAGGCCAATATCACCCACCCAATCAATGGCGGCGCCTGCAGGCAGGTCGCCATGCAATTCAGCTAAGCCATTGGCGCTTTCGGTGCCAATGTCATCGAGATTTAAACTCCAGTTGCTCACTGCAAACGCGCGCGCAGGTTTGACGCGCTCATCACGATAGGATAATTCGCCATCGCGAATAACTAAGCTTTTCAGCTGCCAGCGTGGCGTTTCTACCGGCGGGCTATCGCTGGTCGGCAGCAGCTGCATGAGCGTGAGTGGGCCATCGGCAGGTAAGCGTAAATGGATGCTGGGCTCCACTAGTGTGGCCGATTCTAAGACCCACACTGGGCTAAGCAGGCTCAGCCAAGAATAGTCCAAATGTAATTCACGAAAACCAATGAGCGGCTGGCCGGCTTTATCATCGACGGTCACACCATAGATATTGAGCTTGCCCTCAAAGGCATCGGTGTTGACCTTGTCGATGCGAATGGCCACGCCTAAGCGCTGGCTAATCTGCTTGGCCAGCGTATTTTCCACCCACTGTGGCGCTAAAAATTCGAAGGCCGTCACGATGCCAAGCCAGCCCACCAGCAGCATGACTAGCCCACCCATAAGCCAGCGCGAGCGTGTGGTTTTTTTACCCGCTGGCTGGGAGGCGGCCGGTGTTGCTGAGGGCTTAGTCAAGCACCTTCTCCTTGTATTCGCAGAGGTCTTCAATCAGGCAGCTGCCGCAGCGCGGTTTGCGCGCAATGCAGGTGTAGCGACCATGCAAAATAAGCCAATGGTGGGCATCGACACGATAGGCTTTTGGGACGACTTTCATAAGCTTTTCTTCCACCGCCACGACATCTTTGCCGGGCGCTAAGCGGGTGCGATTGGCGACACGAAAAATATGCGTATCGACGGCGATGGTGGGCTCACCAAACGCCGTATTCAGCACAACATTGGCGGTTTTACGGCCAACTCCAGGCAGCGCCTCAAGCGCTTCGCGATGGCGCGGAATCTCACTAGCGTGTTGCTCGACCAAAATTTTGCAGGTTTTGATGACATTCTCAGCTTTGCTATTAAACAGCCCCAAGGTGCGAATGCACGCTTTCACGCCATCGACACCCATTGCCAACATGGCCGCTGGGGTAGGGCCTTGGGCAAATAATTTGATTGTGGCTTTATTGACACCGACATCGGTTGATTGCGCCGACAGTAATACGGCAATCAGCAGTTCAAATGGGTTGCGATAATGCAGTTCGGTGCGCGGCTCGGGATTCTCCGCTTGCAGGCGCGCAAAAATAGCGCCGCGCTTGGCGGCGTTCATCGCACATCCCCTGTCGTACGTACGCGCTTGCTGATCGGCGCCTGGGCTTTCGCCAAGGCAGCCTCAGCGTCACTTACCGCTTGCTTGAGCTTGGGCAAACGCGCCTCGAGATGACTGATGTCTTCGCCGCGTGCGGCTAGGGCGATAAGCTGTTTGTCGGTTTTTTTCAGTTGGCTGCGGGCAAGGGCTGCAGCGATCATCAGCGCGCTGGTGTTAGCGGCGCCTGCAGTGCTGATTGTTGACACGACTGCGTCTGGACGCCTTGCGGCTTTTGCGGCGGTGAGTGTGGCTTCGCGAGCCTGATGTGCTTCGAAGCGCGTTCGCGCTTTATCGGCACGGTCTTTCGCGGCTTGTTCGGCGGGGCTTAATGGCGCGTCGATAGCGTTGTGCCAGGTCATCGGAATATCGGGCCCAGCAATCATATCGATGCAATCGACCGGGCAGGGCGCGACACACAAGTCACAACCAGTGCACTCGTCGACGATGATGGTGTGCATGCGTTTCGCGGCGCCAACAATGGCATCGACGGGGCAGGCTTGGATGCATTTGGTGCAGCCGATGCATTCATCTTCGCGAATGAACGCCACCAGGCGGTGCTCAGGTGTCACGCCATAAGCAGGGTCGAGTGCCACACTGGGCTTATTAAGCAGGCGGGCGAGGGCATCGATAGTGGCTTGGCCACCCGGTACGCAATGATTGATGGCCTCGCCCTCAGCGATGGCCTGAGCATAAGGAGCGCAGCCGGGGTGCCCGCATTGGCCGCATTGGGTTTGCGGCAGCTGGGCATCGATCAGTGGAATTAATATTGCGTTGGCCATAAGTGCTACTCAAAAACGTGAGTGATTATTGCATCGCGCAGGCGACTGGGGCAAAGTCGCAACATCTTAATATCTGGCAATTAGTCATGTCTGATCTGTTATTGCTCTCGGCGACCGAATTGGCCGCACAAATTCGCCGTGGTAAAACCACCTCAGTGGCCGTGGTTGAAGCGCATATCGCGCGCATGCGCCAAGTGAATCCGACACTCAATGCCGTGGTTTGCGAGCGAGTCGCCGATGCCCGCCTTGAAGCCGCCCGCGCTGATGAGGCGGTGGCACATGCTAAAAAAGCCCGCACGCTCGACGCATTGCCCCCTTTTCATGGCGTGCCATGCACCATCAAAGAGAGCTTTCATTTTGCCGGCATGCCCAATACCGCCGGCTTAGTCAGTCGCATCGGCCGAAAAGTCGCTGACGATGCGCCGACTGTGGCAAATTTGCGCGCTGCCGGAGCCATCCCACTTGGGGTCACCAATACCTCCGAGTTATGCATGTGGATGGAGAGCTTCAACAAGGTCTATGGCCGCACGAATAACCCCTACAATCCCGCCCACACCGTGGGTGGTTCATCCGGCGGCGAGGGCTCTATTGTCGGTAGTGGTGCTTCGCCCTTTGGTTTAGGTGGCGATGTGGGCGGCTCGATTCGCATGCCGGCATTTTTCAATGGCGTCTTTGGCCATAAGTGCTCGCCAGGCTTAATCGATAACCACGGACAATTTCCTGGCCCATCAGGCGGTATTGATCGACATTTATCGAGCGGCCCCTTGTGTCGTCGCGCCGAAGACTTAGAGCCATTGCTGCGAGTGCTGGCAGGTGATCGCGCCAGCCATTTACAGTCAGTTGCCGATGTCGATGTGAGCAAGTTGCGGGTGCTGCAATTTGCTCGCGAGCTCGCCATTTCTCCCGATGCCGATCAGCTCGGCGCGCGTGATCGGGCCGTACAAGCCTTGATGGCACAGGGCGCTCGCGTTGAGGCTATTCACTTGCCGTTGATGGCGAAAGCCCGCGATCTGTGGACAGCGATGCTGGCCACGGCCGGCAGCGATAAAACCTTCTCCGATCATTTGTTTGGCACGCGTGCGCCGCGCGCCGCGTTGGCCGAGTTTGGTCGCTTCGCCATCGGTCGTTCCGATCACACCTTCCCGCTCATTGCACTGGCGCTCTTTGAGCGGCTGCCGGAGTGGACGCCTAAACGCACGGCCAAGCTGCGTAGCCAAGCACTGACGCTAAAACGCCAGCTTGAAGATGCCTTGGGCGATGATGGCGTGCTGATTACACCGCCGTATCCGACCGTGGCACCTAAGCATTATCACGCCATGCTGCCACCGTTTAATTTCGTCAATTGCGCGGTCTTTAATGCGTTGTCGCTGCCCGGCACCTCGGTGCCCACCGGCCTCAATAGCGCCGGCCTGCCAACAGGTGTGCAAATCATTGCTAAAGAAGGCAACGATCATCTCGGCTTGGCCTGTGCCATGGCCTTAGAAAAATCTCTGGGTGGTTGGGTCTACCCTATTGTGAAGGTGAGTAAATAAGGTATGGATATTCGTCGCGGAGTGGCAGAGGCCAATGGCCTAGAGCTGGCTTATGAGGACATGGGCGATGTCTTACATCCGCCGATTGTCTTGATCATGGGTTTAAGTGCGCAGCTGACGCTGTGGCCATTGGGCTTTTGTGAGGGGCTGGTGGCGCAGGGTTATCGCGTTATTCGTTTTGATAACCGCGACATTGGCTTGTCGACTAAGCTCAATAACCTGAAAGTCAAAGGCCCGGTGTGGAAGCGCATGGTGCGTGCACAGCTGGGCTTAGCGAGTCCGGTGCCCTACACCTTGGTGGACATGGCCGACGATGTGCTTGGCCTACTCGAGTTTCTGCAAATTCGTCGCGCACACATCGTTGGCGCCTCGATGGGCGGCATGATTTCGCAAATTTTCGCTGGAAAATATCCTGACCGCGTGCGTTCGGTGGGGATAATTTTTTCCAGCACTAACCAAGCCTTGTTGCCACCGCCCAAGCACGCGGCGCTGAAATTATTAACCAATGGCCCCGGTAAGGGCGCAACACCGGAGCAATACATCGCGCACTCAGCGAAGTTTATGCGCGTGATTCATAGCCCGAACTATTCGTTTAGCGATGCTGAGCTCACTGCCCTAGCGCGTGAGCTCTATGAGCGCAGTTTTCATCCGGCCGGGGTGGTGCGTCAGTACAACGCCGTCTTGGGCACCGGTAGCTTACGACCCTATGCCAAGCGCATTACCAGACCCACCGTAGTGATTCATGGTGATGCCGATCCGCTGGTTCGGCCAGCCTGTGGTCGTGCGGTGGCACGCGCTATTCCGCGCTCAAACTGGCTCTTGGTGAAGGGTATGGGCCATGATTTACCACCTGGTGTATGGCCAGTAATCACGCAGGCTTTGGTCACTAATATGATGCGCAACTAGGCGCTTTAGCAGCCTAAGGCTTAAGCTGCGTGCTCCTTAGCGTCTGCTTTCGCGCGGTGGTTCAGTGGTACAGGTGTAGCGATGGCATTAAGCTTGTCGCGCCAGTGAGCCACCAATGCGCTATTTTCATGCTCCCACGGATGGAAGTCGCGCTTGAAGTAGTCTAAGTATTCAGGAATCAAGCCGGTAATAATGCCGTTGAAGCCGAATAGTTTGTTCAAACCAAAGCCCCAAGTTTTCGCTTTAAGCAGTGTTTTATCGCGGTACATAAACTGCACCTGAAAGGCGCTTACGACGGCTGCCAAAATCACGCTGGCAAAGACTTGAGTAACAATGCGCTCAGCGTAGTTATTGCCAGGCACACTACGGTATAAATCAAATGCCACGGCCTTGTGCTCGGTCTCCTCAATGGCGTGCCACATCCATACAGGGCGCATTTCATCGGCTAGGCCTTCCATAACCGACGTGTCACTCAGCAAACGATTGGCAATGATAGCGGTGAAGTGCTCAAGTGCGACGGTGATAGCGAGTTGCTGGCGTTTGCTCAACACGCGGCGGGCTAAGTTCAATAAGCCTAAGGTGAATTTTTCCGCACGCAATGCCGGTAAACCTTTAGCCTCGAGCATATTGTTTAGCGACACATGCTCTAGCGAGTGCATGGCCTCTTGGCCAATAAAGCCGGAGATGTTTTTTTGCGCGGCTTTATCAAGGGCGTGTTCGCGTAACTGGCGCACGGAGTCAGCGAAGAAGCGTTCGCCGACCGGAAATAATGTCGATAGTGTGCCTAAGAAATGGGTGGAAAAGGCATCGTTGAACATCCAGTGGCGTGGCACATTGTCGAACTGAAAGTCCATGCGAGTCGGGGTGATCTGAATGACGTCGGGCGTGATGATGTGCGTCATGGGGTCTATCCTCTGGTATCGTGACGACTGATTAGTCACAGGCCTTCAAGTTACTTGGCCTATGTACCATTGTCAACTGTAACAATAAAAAGAGTAATGAAATGCAGATCATCACGCGTTGTGTCGCACTGGACGCCGTATTAAATGACTGGCGCGAGTCCTTAGGCACTGACTTTCAGGCCTACCATAATCATTGCTATCGTGTGTTAAATGGCGCTTATGCGCTGTTAGAGACGCAGGCCTTGGCCAGCGCTGAACACCTGCATACCGTGGGTTTTGCGCTGGGCTTTCACGATCTAGGCATGTGGTCCGATGCCAATTTTGATTACTTACCGCCCTCCGAATTGAGAGCTCAACAGGCAATGACGGCTTTGGATTGGCCGTTAGCACGCCAGCAGCAAGTGCTGTCGATTATCGCCAGGCATCATCAAGTCACGGCGATTAGCGATGATCCCTTGAGCGAGGCTGTGCGTCAGGCGGACTGGTGTGATGTCAGCTTTGGACTGATGCGTGGCGCTATCGATAAAGCCCGTTGGCGGCAGATTGTTAAGCGCTTTCCCAACGCTGGATTTCATCAAGTGCTGGTGCGTAAAGGCGGTGTGCATGCGCTAAAGCATCCCTTGAATCCGATGCCGATGATGCGTTGGCGCTGATTGTAGTCGTTACTTATTTAAGCGTTCTAAAAGAGTCCGAAGATGACCGATAACACATTCAGCGCCCATACACCGTTACCCAAACTCCCGCGTGATAAGACCAATGACTATAGCCATGCCATGGCGCAGGCGCGTCGCGACACAGTGACTGCGGCCACGAATGCGGCGCTGACCCATACTGGCCAATTCTCTATCGATCCTGCGTTATTGCCTGGCAACATCGAAGGTTTCTCCGGCATTGTGCAGGTGCCGATGGGCTTTGCCGGGCCGATCTTAGTCGATGGCGAGCACGCCCAGGGCGAGTTTTATGTGCCTATGGCCACCACCGAAGGCACCTTGCTGGCGAGCTATAGCCGCGGCATGCGCCTAACGCGTGAAGCCGGCGGTGTGCGCACCACGGTGATCGATGACGCCATGCAGCGCGCACCGATTTTTGTTTTCGACGATGCGCGTTTTGCCCGCGATTTTGGTCTTTGGGTCACCCAGCATTTTTCTGAGATTAAAGCCGCCGCCGAGGCCACCACGCGCTCAGGCCAGCTCCGTGATATTCAGCAATTTGCCCAAGGTAAGATGCGCTGGCTGCGCTTTAACTTCACCACCGGCGATGCCGCAGGGCAAAATATGGTGAGCAAAGCCACGCACGCAGCGTGTCAGTGGATGCTGGCGCAGCAGCTAGCGGGCTTGGCGCATTTTTCTTTGGCGGCGAACTTCGATACCGACAAAAAGCATTCCGTGGTGAATAGTTTGCACACGCGAGGTAAGCGCGTAGTGGCGGAAATCACCTTGCCTAATCGGCTTTTGCGCGAGGTCATGCACACCAGTGGCGAGGCGCTGTTTAAGCAGCGTCAGTTATCCAATATGGGTGCGATGATGGCCGGATCGGTCAATAACGGTGCGCATTTTGCCAATGGCATTACGGCGATATTCATGGCCTGTGGGCAGGATGTTGCTAATGTCGCGGAGTCATCAGCCGGCTTTGTGCACGGCGAATTGATGGCTAATGGCGATTATTATTTTTCAGTGACTATCCCTGCGTTGATTGTTGCGAGTTATGGCGGCGGCACGGGCCTGCCGACGCAGCGCGAATGCTTAGACGTGATGGGCTGCTATGGCACGGGTAAGGTCAATAAGCTGGCAGAGATTATCGCCGCGACGGTGCTCTGCGGCGAGTTGTCCTTGGCATCAGCCATCGTCTCAGATCAATGGGTGTCTAGTCACGATGCGCTGGGGCGCAACCGGCCGTAGATTTCTTATGCGCCACCGGCCTATTTGAC
>JBDSQT010000212.1:0-4624 GCA_039929665.1 Paraperlucidibaca sp. | reverse complement strand
GAGTTGGAAGCCGGCTTTGCTGCCGCGATAAAGCAGCCTTTCAACGGGCTTGCGTAGTTTCAGGGTGTCGGCGAGTGATGATTGGGCGAAACGACTGAGGGCAGCAATGCCCATGCCTTGGATGTCTCCGGCGTTCATACGAGCTTCCTATGTGCAGGCGTGGCAAATGGCCACGGGGGTCAGCTCCGATCATGCACATAAAAGTCGTGGGTGAGTTGGCCGATATGACTGATCAGTCTGTCATTTAAGGCGCTTAGATAGCGGCGTGTGTCGCGCAGGAGGTAAGTTTTCGGTGAGGCCTTAGCTTTTTACGGGCGGCCTTAGGTCATCGATGTGCAGCGGAAACTCTCCGCGCTGACGATCTGCAAAGTAATAACGCAACGTACGCTTCACCGACGGAAACGCTAGCTCATCCCAGGGAATGTCGTCTTCTTTAAACAGGCGACACTCCAACGACTCCACACCGATGCCAAATTTGCCATCGACTAAGTGTGCGCGGTGCAGCATATACACCTGATTGATGTAGGGGATGTTGAACACCGTGTAGAGCGTCAGTTCGCGCACGGTGGCCTCGGCTTCTTCCCAGGTTTCACGGGCCGCACCTTCGGCGACGGTTTCGCCATTTTCCATAAAGCCAGCGGGCAGCGTCCAAAAGCCGTGACGCGGCTCGATGGCGCGCCGACAGAGCAACACTTCATCGCCCCAGACCGGCAGGCAGCCGGCAATAATGTTGGGGTTTTGATAATGCACGATATGGCAGGCGTCGCAGATGTAGCGCGGACGCGTGTCACCGTCTGGGATGCGCTGTGTTACTTGGCTGCCACAATCACTGCAAAATTTCATAACAAAGCTCCCGTAAACGCGTTCCAGTATACCTGAGGGTGTGTATGATTCAGGCATGACGACACATGCACGCATTGAAACACTCCGGCAACGCCTGACACCATTTGATCCCTCGGTACGCGCTGATGCGGCGGTGTTGATTGGCCTTAGCAATGAGCCTGAGCCGACCATATTGCTGACCCAGCGTGCGCATCATATGAACTCACATGCCGGTGAAGTGGCTTTTCCTGGTGGCAAGCGCGACGCCGATGATTTGCATTTGGCTATTACCGCATTGCGCGAAAGTGACGAGGAGGTGGCGTTGCCGCCGTCTTCCGTTGAGATCATTGGTGCGCTGAAGCCTTCGCGCGCCAAAAGCGGCATTTTGGTGATGCCGGTGATTGGTTTAATTCATGGCGCACCGGAGTTGCAGGGTAATCCTGAAGAGATCGATAGCGTGTTTCGGGTGCCGCTGCAGTATTTTTTCGAGACCAAAGCCGAGCGCACGCATCGCATTAACTTTCGCGGCATCGACCTTGTCGTGCCGTGCTTTCGCTACGAGCACTATATTATTTGGGGTTTAACGGCCTATATGTTGGTGCAGTTTATGCGCGAAGGCTTTGACTATCATATCGACTACCCATGGCCACCGGCGCTGCCCAGCATCTTGGTGCCCGAACGCCGTGGTAGCTAAGGAGACAGCGATGAAATATCAATTAGGTGAGCGCCGCGTTGAGGCCGATGGAGAGCATTGGGTCGCTGACAATGCCACGGTGATTGGCTCGGTGCGTTTGTGTGAGCGCAGCAGCGTGTGGTTTAACGCCGTCGTGCGCGGTGATTGCGACCAAATCACCATCGGTGAAAATTCCAATATTCAAGATGGCGCGGTGCTGCATACCGACTATGGCTTTCCCTTGGTAGTCGGCCGCGATGTCACCGTAGGCCATCAGGCCATGCTGCATGGTTGTACGATTGGCGATGGCTCCTTAGTCGGCATTGGTGCGGTGATTTTAAACGGCGCCAAGATCGGCAAAGGCTGTGTCATTGGCGCTAACGCGCTGATTGGTGAGGGCAAAGAAATCCCAGACTACTCGCTGGTGGTGGGCTCGCCGGGCCGAGTCATACGCGAGGTGCCCGAAGTGCAACGGCAAATGCTATTGCTCAGTGCGCAGCATTATGTGGAAAACGCGCGGCGCTTTCGCGATGAGCTAAAACCTCAGGATTGAACGGTTTTCGTGCACTTGCGAGGCACGAAGTTGCACGACACAGTAGCGACTTTATTTTCTCGAGGTCGCTATGTCGTCTCCCGCCAAATCACTTTCGCCCTGCGTGGGCTTATGTAAGCTCGATCGCGAAGAGGTGTGCACGGGTTGCCAACGCACCATGGCAGAAATTCGCAGCTGGAGCTTGTTGACGCGCGGCCAGCAACGCAAAATCCTTATTCGTATTCAATCGCAGCAGCGCGCCGTCACCGGTGCTGAGCGAAATCATCATTCCAATTAGCCACGCTTGAGTGGCCTCTTGCAGGAGTTGCTCATGTCCATGCGTCAGCCCATCAGTCTTGGCACCCCGTTTTCCGCCAGTGCGACCCGTGTGATGTTATTAGGCGCTGGCGAGCTTGGCCGAGAGGTGGTGATGGCCTTGAAGGGGCTAGGCTGCGAAGTCATTGCCGTTGACCGCTACGCTAATGCACCCGGTATGCAAGTGGCTGATCGCTCGCATGTGGTCTCGATGCTCGATGGTGCGGCGCTACGACGGATTATTGAGGCAGAAAAACCGGCCTTGATCGTGCCGGAAATCGAAGCTATTGCTACTGACGAATTGGTCGCACTGGAGCAAGAGGGCTGGTGTGTCGTGCCTACCGCTCGCGCGGCACAATTGACTATGAATCGTGAAGGCATCCGTAGGTTGGCTGCTGAAACACTAGGCTTGGCAACATCGCCCTATGTTTTTGTCGATAATTTTGATGACTTTTGCGCTGCGGTGAAGCAGGTCGGTATGCCCTGTGTGGTGAAGCCGATCATGTCGTCATCGGGCAAAGGCCAGAGCGTGGTGAAGACCGAGGCTAATCTGCAAAGCGCTTGGGATTACGCGCAGTCAGGTGGTCGGGCGGGTGCGGGACGAGTAATAGTCGAGGGTTTTATCGACTTCGATTACGAGATCACCTTGCTGACTGTATGCCATGTCGGTGGCACCTCGTTCTGCGCACCTATTGGGCATTTGCAAGAGGCCGGTGACTATCGTGAGTCGTGGCAGCCGCAGGCGATGTCGGCGATAGCTTTGGCTGAAGCTGAGCGTATGGCGGAAGCCGTGTCACGCGAGCTTGGCGGCTGGGGTTTATTCGGCATGGAGTTCTTTGTCAAAGGCGACGCGGTGTGGTTCAGCGAGGTGTCTCCACGCCCGCATGACACCGGTTTAGTGACACTGATGTCGCAAAATCTCTCGGAGTTCAGCCTGCATGCGCGCGCGATTTTAGGTTTGCCCATCCCGCTGATACGCCAGCAAGGGCCAACCGCCTCGTGTGTGTTACTGGTCAGTGGCGAGTCGCAGCAGATGCGTTTTGATGGGGTGGCTGAGGCCTTGGCCGAGCCGGATACGGATTTACGCTTATTTGCTAAGCCTGAAGTGGTAGGGCAGCGCCGTTTGGGTGTGGCTTTGGCGCAGGCCGAGAGCATTGAGGCGGCACGCGCGAAGGCGCGAGGGGTGATTGCGAAGATAAGCGTGGCGCTTTAGCTGGCGGACTGCCAGATGATCGCCGTGCGAATCAAGTGCCCGCGCAGCTCGCGCACTTCAATAAAATAGTCAGCAATACGCAAGCATACCGGCGCATCGGGAATGGCCTCTAAGCGATCGAGCAAGAGGCCATTGAGTGTGCGTGGACCCTCGACAGGCAAGGACCAGCCCAAGGTGCGATTAATGGCCCGCAAGCTTGCTGCACCATCGATCAGGCGCGCGCCATCAGCTGTGGCGCTGATGTCAGGGTGACGATCAACCGCGCGCGTAGTGAATTCGCCGACTAGCTCTTCGAGAATCGCCTCAAGCGTCACAATGCCCTGCACATCGCCATACTCATCGACAACCAAGCCTAAGCGCCGACGATGCTTTTGAAACTCCAAAAGCTGCGTCGGTAGCGGTGTGCGTTCAGGTAGAAAATACGGGCTACGAACAAACTGCATGATGGCGGCTTTATTGAGTCCGGCTTGGCCTAAAAAGCGTGTGGTATTGCGCACATGCAAAATGCCCACGGTGCGATTTAAATCACCGTGAAACACTGGTAAGCGGGTATGCACCGTGCTTTGAAGCGTCTGCAAAATCACTTCATCGCTGGCGTCGAGATCGATGCCGCTGACCGCTTGGCGCGGAATCATGATGTCGTTGACGGTGCTGTGATCGAGATCGAGTAGGCCTTGGAGCAGGCGTTGCTGCAGTGGTGGCAGCAGGCGCCCGACTATTTTACTTAAGCCAAGCCGTGCCGATGGCTGCTTGCCAATGGTTTTCGCCAGCCACTCCAGCCAATGCGGATGGCTGCGCCAGCCCGCGATGACGAGCACAACGATGACTGCAATGAAGAGAGTGAGCGTTTGCCATAGCTGCATAGCTTAAGTGGCCGCTGGCGTAAGGAGCAGCTCTAAGACAAATTTTGAGCCGATAAAGCCGACTAACAGCAAAGCAAAACCAATCAGCGTGAAGCGCACCGCGGTACGGCCGCGCCAGCCGCGCCAATGCCGTCCAGCGAGCAAGCAGGCGAAAACTAACCAGGCCATTAGGGTAAAGATAGTTTTGTGCGCCACGTGTTGCGCAA
>JBDSQT010000211.1:0-5079 GCA_039929665.1 Paraperlucidibaca sp. | reverse complement strand
CGGTTTTCAAGACCGGTGCATTCAACCGCTCTGCCACGCTTCCAATGTGGTGTTGAACCGGGGGGCATATTACGCGCTTGAGGTCATCGCCTCAAGCCTTAGGGTCTTGATTTTTGCGGTAATCTGCAAAACGCCGGCGGGCAATGCGCAATAAGTTGACACTTAGCAAGGCCGCTATTATCGCAATAGGCCAGGCGATAGCGTGCGGCTGCCAAAGTGCTAGGCCAGCAATCATCAGGCCGATAACGCCTAAGCCGCCCAAGAGGCTGGCATCGGTGGGGCCGAGTTGACGTGATTCGCGTACAGCGAGAGCCATGGCGCGTGAGACACGCAGTGTGGTGGCTGAACCTTGGTGGTGACGCATGGAGCGTTTGGTGGGTTGGCGCGGGGCGACTAATCTCACACGCTCGGTATCGCTGAGCACGATCTCGGTGGCATTATCTAAGTCATCTAAAAACTGTGACTCCATGACCGCGGCAAAGTCGGTATTTTCAATGACTAAGTCGAGCTCGTAATTGCCCAGCCAAGAGGCCGGATTGAGATTGCTGGAGCCGATGCGCGCCCAGCAGCCATCTATGACCGCGGTTTTGGCGTGCAGCATGGCGCCATTCCATTCAAACACGCGAACACCGGCCAATAGTAAGGGTCTATAGCTTGAGCGCGCGAGTAAGCCGAGCAATGGCAGATCGGAGCTGCCGGGGACTAGCAGGCGGACATCAACGCCGTTTTGCGCGGCTTGCCGCAGACTGTCTAAATACGCGGGCGTGCCGACCGGGTACGCATCGCTTATCCAGACCCGTGTTTGCGCAAGGTTGATGACGAGTTGGTCGAGGCGAAACAGTGGACTGCTTTGTGGTCGCCCAACAATCAAGCGCACGTTGGCGTTTTCTACGGTGAGCAGCATCGGGCTGATGGGGCAGTGCGGCACTGGCTGTGGCTGCCAGGCCGAGCCAGCCAGGCCCCAAGTGTGAGCGAAGGCGGCTTCCATATCGGCGACGACCTCGCCGGCCACACGCACACCGGTATCGCGCCATGGATCGTTATGTTCCGCATGCCCGCGCCACTGCGCGCTTTGGCACCAGCCCGTAATGATTGCCTCGCAGCCATCAATGCTAATGAGTTTGCGGTGATTGCGAACCACCCAAGCCAAGGGCTCGCCTAGGCCAGGTGTATTGAAGCGACGAAATTCGCCGCCGGCATCATGCAACTGCTTAACCCAGCGCCGACTCAGCTTGGTAAAGCTCCCTAGCCAATCGGCTAAGACCATGACATGTAGGCCATCTTGCGCGCGCTGACAGAGTGCGGCGAGCAGGCTGCGCCCCCAGTCATCATCGCAGATGCGGTAGTTTTCAACGATGATATGGCGTTCGGCGCGCGCAATCAGCGCCAACGTGGCGACTTCATGCTCACGACTATCACGGAGTAATTGCAGGCGGTGGCCGCCTTGTTCGGCGGCCCCGGTGGTGCGTTGAAACAGCGCCGATAGGCGCGGGTCGGTGAGTGCAGGAGCGTCGCAGGAATCGCTCATGCCATCTCCTGTTAGCGATTCACCAAGGGTGAGTCGGCGTTACGTTTTAAGTTGCCCGGCATGGCCTGCGCGGAGGTGCTGAGTTGCTGGCTATCGATTAAGACTTCGGCGGCTTCACTGAGCAGAGCCTGTTCTTCAGGACGCTCAAAGTTTGGGTCGTTATCGGGGTTTTGCGCCTCAAGCTGCTTCTCCGCCTCACTCCAAGTTTTCAATAGTGCTTGTTTTTTTGCCGCACGCCGACGATTTTCAATCGCTAAGCGCCGCTCATCCATGGCCTGCTTTTCGCTCAGGCGAATCTTTTCGTTCAATGAGCTGGTGTTTTGAGCCTTCAAATCAGCCAATAACTTGATCTGCTCATTTAAGTAGCGAATGTCTGGACTCTTCGCTTGGCGCAGTTTCGACGATTGCTCTAGGGCATCGAGCTTGCCCTTCCAATCATTCAGCTGTTGATAGCGCGATGGGCGAATCGTATCCCACGGCATAGCGTGTGGCAGAGCAGACTCGCCAATCTCTTTAGGGTTAAACATTTCAGGGAGGTGAATATCCGGCTCTACGCCTTTGTTCTGCGTGCTGGCACCTGAGATTCGATAAAACTTAGCCTCAGTGATTTTCAGCTGACCATGGCCTAAGTCGCGTATGGATTGCACGCTGCCTTTACCAAAGCTTGTGCTGCCAACCACTAAGCCGCGGCCATAATCTTGAATGGCCCCGGCAAAGATTTCCGCCGCTGAGGCCGATAGGCGGTTGGTCATGACCACCAGCGGGCCGCTATAGCCGACATCAGGATTGCCATCACCCAAGGTTTCTACGCGGCCGCGAGCATCGCGCACCTGTACCGTAGGGCCAGTAGTGATGAATTCGCCGATCAGATCATTGACCTCAGATAGCGAACCGCCACCGTTATTGCGCAAGTCTAAAATCAGGCCTTGCACGCGTGCCTGCTTTAACTCATCGATGAGTTTGCGCACATCGCGAGTCGTGCTGCGGTAATCAGGATCGCCATTTTGCTGGCCTTGGAAGTCGGCATAGAACGCTGGCAGCTTGATCACGCCAATACGCTTAGCTTCACCGTTGCGAGTGACTTCAATAATCTTCTTGCTGGCGGCTTGGTCCTCAAGCGCCACGGTATTGCGCACCAGGCTGATGATCTTGCGTGCGCCATCATCGCTGCCGCTGGGAATAACCTGCAAGCGCACGGTGGTGCCTTTCGGGCCGCGAATCAGTTCCACAACCTCATCGATACGCCAGCCAATGACATCGACCAAGTCTTTATCGCCTTCGCCCACCGCAACGATTTTGTCGTTGGGCTTGAGCTGGCGTGACTTATCGGCAGGACCTGCCGGCACTAGGCGCACAACCTTGGTGTACTCATCTTCAGTTTGCAGCACGGCACCAATGCCTTCGAGCTGCAAGCTCATATTAATATTGAAGTTTTCTGAGCTGCGCGGTGAGAAGTAGCTGGTGTGTGGGTCGTAGGTTTCAGTCAGCGAATTCATGAACAGCGAGAAAGCATCTTCGCTACGGTTTTGGCTCAGGGCTTTAAGTTGTGAGCGATAGCGGCGCGTAAGTGTTTCGATGATTTCATCACCGGACTTGCCATCGAGCTTCAGCGATAAGGCCGCTGAGCGCAGACGATTGAGCCAGAGTGTGTTCATCTCGGCTTTATTGGTGACCCATGGTGCGTCTTTGCGATCGTTGAGCAGGCGCTCATTGCCGGCGAAGTTGAGCACAGCTTTACGGTTTTTTTCCAAGCTTGTGAGTACGAACTGAAAGCGCTCATTGGCGCGCTGCTGATAGCGGTTGAAAATGGCGAAAGCAGGGTCTAAATCACCGGCTTTTAACTCGTCATCTAGGCGCAAACGCTGAGCTTTGAATTGCGTAATATCGCTGGCTAGGAAGTACACGTGTTGGCCATCAAGATCGCTCAAGTAGCGCGTCCAAATATCCACAGAAAGTGCATCATTGAGCGGTGTCTTGTTGTAGTGCAAAACGCTTAGTTGGCGCGCGACAAGGCGTGAGGCCTTAGCTTGATCGGCTGTAGGGCTGAGATTTTTGCGCACCGGCAGAGCTTCTGTTTTGGCGGGTGCACTAACCGTCGACTTTGCTGTTGCCGCCTTAGTCTCGGTCGCTGCATCAGCGGCAATAACCGTTGAGATAACACCCAAGCCGAGCACTAAAGCGCTGCAGGCAATTACGGCATTGCGAGTAGTAAAGCGGGCGAAACGAGGGGCGGGCAGCGTGGGCATAAGCTTCTGGCACTGATTGGTGTGTGGGCTACGATCAAGATGGCGTAGAGCGTGGATAATAGCACTGCTGATGAATTTCTTCAGCGTCTCATCAAGGCATGGCCGATTGGCTAGCGCTGCGGTATCGTCAACGGCTTATATTTTTGTGCGCTAAACAGCGTACCCGTTTAGGAGAGTAGCAATGGCGGCGATGTGCGGCCCACTAATGGTGGATGTGGGTGGTTTAACTCTGACGGCGGAAGATCGCGAAGTTCTAGCGCACCCGAACGTTGGGAGCGTGATTTTATTTAGCCGAAATGTCGACACGCCGGCACAAATTCGCGAATTGACCGATGCCATGCGCGCGGTAAAGCCTGAGCTACTCATTGCTGTAGACCAAGAAGGCGGAAGGGTGCAGCGCTTTCGTGAGGGCTTTACGCGCTTACCCGCTATGCGTCGCTTTGGTGAGCAATACGACATTAATCCGCAAGCTGCCGCCATTGCTGCTTTTGATTGCGGCGCGTTAATGGCTCGCGAAGTGCGCGCTGTCGGTGTCGACTTCAGTTTCGCGCCAGTACTCGACTTAGATGCCGGTATCAGCGGCGTTATTGGCGATCGCGCGTTTCACTCGCAGCCTGAACCGGCAATCGCACTTTTGCGCGCCTTTATGCGTGGTATGAAATCGTGCGGCATGATGACCATCGGCAAGCACTTTCCTGGCCATGGCTCGGTTGCCGCAGACTCGCATCTGGCATTGCCTATCGATGATCGCTCATGGGCTGAGATCGAGGCCTATGACCTTAAGCCTTTCGCTGCTTTAGCCTCAGAACTTGACGGCATCATGCCAGCGCATGTGGTCTACCCGCAGGTTGATCCGTTACCAGCGGGCTTTTCACCTTTTTGGCTGAAAACAGTGCTGCGTGAGCAGTTGGGCTTTCGTGGCTTAGTATTTTCGGATGATTTGTGCATGGAAGGGGCTGTTGGCGTTGGACCTATCCAAGAGCGTGTGGATGTGGCGCTTGAGGCGGGGTGTGATGTGGCGCTGATTTGCAATCATCGGGATGAGGTTTTGCGAGTGTTGGGCTAATAGGGAAGATAGTGATAAATCGCGACACCATATCGATATTGTGCAGATGTCGCTTTTAGTTCTAGAGGTGTGGCTATAGGCTCGAATTACGTGTTGAGCACTTAGTTTGAGCGTCTCAGCAGAGCGAGTGAAGTTTACAGTGAATTTTTTAAAATTAGAATTTTTACGATTTACTATAGTTGGCTCTTTTGCTGCGCTTCTGCAGTTTATTGTTACTTTTGCACTTATCAAGGCCTCTT
>JBDSQT010000210.1:0-3545 GCA_039929665.1 Paraperlucidibaca sp. | reverse complement strand
GTGCTGCTTTACTGCTTATCTGGTGGCATCCGCGCCTCCATGTGGACCGACGCCGCGCAGTCTTTTGTAATGATCGGCGCCATGAGCCTGCTGCTCATCGTTGCCACCCACAATCTCGGCGGCCTAGAGGCGGTCTGGCAGCGTCTGCATGACATCCCCGGCTACATGAATGCCTACCCGAAAGATCTTGCACTACCGGGCTTGGCCGGCGGCGTACTGTTTGCCGTGAGCTGGTTTTTCGCCGGGCTCTCAGTGATCGGCCAGCCCCATATCATGGTGCGCTTTATGGCCTTAAATGATGGCGCGCAGATGAACCGCGCACGGCTTTGGTATTACCTCTGGTTCATCGCCTTTTACGCCATGGCCACCGGCGTTGGCCTGCTTTCGCGCCTCTACCTGCCCTCGGTAGGCGACTTCGATGCCGAGCTGGCCCTGCCAACGATGGCGCTAGAATTACTGCCTCCGGTCTTGGTCGGCCTAGTGCTGGCCGGTGTCTTTGCCGCCACGCTATCGACCGCCGACTCGCTGATTTTGAGCTGCTCAGCAGCGCTTACTAACGACCTAGTACCCGGCTCGAATAAGCTCTCACGACTGAAATGGGGCACCGCCATCATCACCGCCATGGCGCTGATCTGGGCACTGAGCAATACACAAAGTGTATTTAGCTTGGTCATCATGGCGTGGTCAGGCCTAGCCAGTGCACTGGCACCCTTGCTGATTTGTCGCGTGATGGGCGGCCAACCGCCGCGCTGGGCGCGCTTCGCGGCGGTATTGATCGGCTTGGGCGTGGCCATTGCCTGGCGCTATTTAGGCTGGCAGTCGGCGCTATATGAGGGCATGGCCGGCATGGCGGCTGGTGGTACAGTGTTGGCACTCTCGCTCATTGGCACGCGATCACGCGGCTGAAGCTGAGGCTCTCTGGGGTAGGAAAATGACCACATCGATGCGCTTTATAGACTGCCCAACAGCCGGCGATCCTGAGGTCATGGTACTCAGCCATGGCCCCATGCCCAGCCTTACTGCTGGCCAGGTGTTAATTCGCGTCCATGCTGCCGGCGTGAATCGCCCAGATATTTTGCAACGCCGCGGCCTCTATCCGATGCCCGCCGGAGTTAACCCGGTGCTGGGCCTTGAGGTCGCAGGTGAAGTTGTCGCTGCGGCTGATGATGTACAGTCCTTACGCGTTGGTGATCGAGTCTGTGCGCTGACCAATGGCGGCGGCTATGCTGACTACTGCGCCGTGCCAGCAGGTCAATGCTTACCGTTGCCGGCAGGCCTATCGATGCTACAAGCGGCGGCCATTCCAGAGACTTTTTTCACTGTCTGGGCCAACCTCGTGCAGCTCGGTCAAGCCCGCCGCGGTGAGCGCGTACTGATTCATGGTGGCAGTAGCGGCATTGGCACCACGGCCCTGCTGCTTGGGCGCGAGCTTGGTCTGCAGTGCTTTGCTACCGCCGGCACTGCAGAGAAGTGTCAGTTGATCGAGCGCTTAGGCGGTGTCGCGATAAATTATCGTGAGCAAGACTTTGCCGAGACTATTCGTGAACTCAGCAACGGTGATGGTGTAGATGTCATCCTCGATATGGTCGGCGCAAGCTATCTAGAACAAAACATCGGCTTGCTCGCCAATGACGGTCGTCTCGTGCTTATTGGCATGATGGGCGGCATCAGTGCCTCGCTCAACCTCATGCCCATCATGCTCAAACGCCTGACACTTACAGGCTCCACGCTGCGCGCGCGCAGTAGCGCCGAAAAAGCCGCACTCGCTGCGCAATTACATCAGCATGTGTGGCCAGCGCTCAGTGCCGGTCGCTGCCTACCGGTCATCGACCAAGTCTTCCCTCTAGCCGACGTGGCCGCTGCGCACCGATTGCTAGAGTCTGGCGCTAGCATGGGGAAAGTCGTCTTAAGCCTCGTGTAAGATCGGTCAGATGACCTACGAACAATAGGCCATCTACACTCATCCCAATGCGGCTTTATGACTGATCTGGGGTACTGCGCTGCACCTTAAACCACGCCGCGTAAAGCGCCGGCACAAAGAGTAGCGTCAGACCCGTAGCGACCACCAAGCCGCCCATAATCGAGATCGACATTGGCCCCCAGAACACGCTACCAGACAGCGGCACCATGGCCAAAATGGCGGCGGCGGCGGTCAGTACCACTGGCCGCGAACGGCGCACCGTGGCATCGACAATAGCCTGCCAAGGCTCTTGGCCCTGCGCAATGTCTTGCTCGATTTGATCGACCAAAATCACTGAGTTGCGCATGATCATGCCGGCCAAGGCAATGACGCCAAGTAAGGCGACAAAACCAAACGGCACGTTGAAAATTAGCAACGCGGGCACCACGCCTATCAAACCGAGCGGCGCCGTCAAAAACACCATAAACACGCGTGAGAAGCTCTGCAGCTGGAACATCAACACCGCCAGCATAACGATCAGCATGACCGGAAATACCGCCCCCAGAGCTTTGTTAGCCTTCAGACTTTCCTCAATCGCCCCACCCTGCTGAATTTCATAGCCCGGCGGTAAGCGATCTATAATCGGCTTCAATGTCGGCATGATCTGCTGCGTGGCATACGGGCCCTGCACGCCATCGACCAAATCGCTGCGCACGGTGAGCTGCAAATGACGATTACGACGCCATAGCACCGGCTCCTCAAACACCGGCTCGAGACTAGCGACTTGACTCAATGGCACAACACCACCGGTGCGTGAAAACAGCGACAAATCGCCGATGCTTTCAACGCGTGAACGCTCCTCTGGCGTGCCCCGCACGACGATGTCGATAAGCTCTTCGCCACGGCGAATTTGGCTCACCGGCGCACCCGATAACGCGGTCTGCACTAAGTCGGCAATATCGGCACTGCTAACACCCAAGAGCCGCGCCTTATCTTGATCAATGCGTAACTTCATGGTGCGTACTTGGTCATTCCAATCCAGCTGTGTGTCGCGCACTAAGGTGCTGGCACGCACGGTATCGCGGACCTCATAGGCAATGCGGCGCACTTCCATGGGATCAGGTCCAATGACACGAAATTGCACAGGGAAACCCACCGGCGGGCCAAACTCTAAGCGCAGCACACGACCGCGCAAGTTGGGAAATACTTGATCTTTATCAAAGAGCGTACGCAAGCGCGCACGCACCGCTTCACGCGCCTCTAGGCCATCCGTTTGAATAACAAACTGGGCATAGCCTGGGTTAGGTAACTCCGGCTGTAGCGAGATATAAAAACGCGGCGAGCCTTGGCCGACATAGGCGGTGAAATACTCAATGTCTTTGTCTTTCGCCAAGATTTTTTCTAAGCGCTCGACTTCATGCTGCGTGGCTTTGATCGACGAACCTTCTTTCAGGCGCAGCTCAACTAAGAGCTCAGGGCGTGAGGCGGTAGGGAAAAACTGCTGTTGCACCAATTTCATGCCCACTATGGACAACACAAATAGCCCCGCCGTAGCGATCAGCACGACCTTACGATGCTGCACGCAATAATCAACCCAGCGCCGCAAACGTGTGTAAATCGGCTTATCGTATGGGTCATGATGAGC
>JBDSQT010000209.1:0-5654 GCA_039929665.1 Paraperlucidibaca sp. | reverse complement strand
CCTCATCATGTCTTCTCTATATTGGCTCGAGTGTAGGGCGCTAACCGTTGAGCGTCCAATAGCTCCCGATGAAGCTCGCCAGATTGTCAGACAGAGCCTCAGTGGAGGCCGTCAATGCATACTGCGCTAAAGTGACGATCAGCCGTCCGTCGGCGGCGGTTTTTCGCTACACTACGCACCTCAAATTTCCCTCTTTGGCACGCGAGACTTCACTATGCTGCTTCTGCCCGGCGCTTCAGCGCTCACCGCCTTTCGTCAACAACGTTTGTTGCACACCTTGCGCGAGCGCCAGCCCAGCATTCAGGCGGTCTCCGCACGCTGGCTACACATTGTCGACACCGCCTTGAGTGAGGCACCGGAGTCGCTGCAAGCGCTCTTGCATTATGGTGATGAGCACGCCGTCAGCGAGCAGGGCCGAGTCGCCGTTGTCGTGCCGCGGCCTGGCACTATTTCGCCGTGGTCGTCGAAAGCCACCGATATTGCCCACAACACCGGCCTCAATGCAGTGCGCCGCATCGAGCGCGCCACGTTGTACTGGGTCGCTGGGGCTGAAGCGTTGAGCGATGCCGACTGGCAGCAAATCACCGCGTTATTGCACGATCGCATGACCGAAGCGGTATTGAATTCGCCTACCGAGACCAGCGTGCTGTTTCGCCAAGAAGCGCCGCGTGAGCTGGCCTCTATTGATGTGTTAAGCGGTGGCCGTGAGGCCTTGGTCGAGGCTAACCAAACGCATGGCTTCGCACTCAGCGATGACGAAGTCGATTATCTCGTCGATAACTTCACGCGCTTAGGCCGTAACCCGCATGACATCGAGCTGATGATGTTTGCGCAAGCGAACTCAGAGCATTGCCGCCACAAAATCTTCAATGCCAGCTGGGTGATCGATGGCAAACCAGCCTCGCACTCATTGTTTGGCATGATCAAAAATACCTATGCCAACCACAGTGTCGGTATTTTATCGGCCTACCACGACAACGCAGCGGTTATTGCTGGCCATGAAGCCGAGCGTTTTTATCGCCTCAAAGGCGGCCCGGCGTATGGCTTTAATCATGAGCCCGTGCACATCTTGATGAAGGTGGAAACGCATAACCATCCGACCGCCATTTCGCCATTTGCCGGTGCCGCCACAGGCTCTGGCGGTGAGATTCGTGATGAAGGCGCTACGGGTCGTGGCGGTAAGCCTAAAGCGGGCCTCACCGGCTTCACTGTGTCGAACTTGAATATCCCAGGCTTTGTGCAGCCGTGGGAAACGCCCTATGGCAAACCTGATCGCATCGTCACGGCGCGCGACATCATGCTCCAAGGCCCTCTCGGCGGTGCGGCGTTTAACAACGAATTTGGTCGCCCAGCGCTGTGCGGTTATTTCCGCTCGTTCGAGTTGCGCGTCAACGGTGTTCACGGCCCCGAAGTCATGGGCTATCACAAACCCATCATGATCGCTGGCGGTTACGGCAACATTCGTGATGACCATGTGCTGAAAAACCCCATTGAGCCCGGCGACTTATTGATCGTGCTCGGCGGACCAGCACTGCTCATCGGCTTAGGCGGTGGTGCGGCGTCATCAATGGCGAGTGGGGCTAGCGCCGAGCGCCTAGACTTCGCCTCAGTGCAGCGCGAAAACCCAGAAATGGAGCGCCGTGCGCAAGAGGTTATTGATGCCTGCTGGAGCATGGGTGAGGCCAACCCCATTGTCTCGGTACACGATGTTGGCGCTGGCGGTCTGTCCAATGCCATGCCCGAGTTGGTCAACGACCACGAGCTTGGCGCGACCTTGAATTTGCGTGCTATTCCCAGCCTAGAGCCGGGCATGGCACCTGTTGAAATCTGGTGTAATGAAGCGCAAGAGCGTTATGTCTTAGCCATTCGCCCGAGCAGCTTGGCGCTGTTTACCGAGCTCTGTGAGCGCGAGCGTGCCTTATTTGCCGTGCTAGGCGAGGCGCAAGCGGTGCGTCATTTGCGTGTCGAAGATGCGCATTTTGGCAATGCGCCGGTGGATATGCCGATGTCCGTACTGCTCGGCAAAACGCCGAAAATGCAGCGCAGCTTTCAGCGCCAAGCGCTCACGCAGACCGCGCTTAACCTGCGCGAAGTCACCGTGCTTGAGGCCGCCGAGCGAATTTTACGCCTGCCATCGGTGGCGTCGAAACAGTTCCTCATCACTATTGGCGACCGTTCCATCACCGGTTTGGTGGCACGCGAGCAAATGGTCGGTCCTTGGCAAGTGCCGGTGGCCGATGTCGCTGTCACCGCGACCGGCTTCAATGGCTATACCGGCGAGGCCATGGCGATGGGTGAGCGCACGCCAGTGGCCGTGCTCAATGCCGCGGCCTCGGCGCGTTTGGCGGTTGGCGAGACCATCACCAATATGGCCGCCTCGCGCATTGCCAAACTCTCCGACATTAAGCTTTCGGCAAACTGGATGGCCGCGGCGGGCGCTGGTAAAGAAGATGAAAATCTCTATGACGCCGTGTACGCCGTGGGCATGGAGTTATGCCCCGCGTTGAATTTGACCATTCCGGTGGGTAAGGACTCGATGTCCATGCGCACAGTCTGGCAAGACGGTGATCAGTCAAAATCCGTCACCTCGCCATTATCCATCGTGGTCACCGGCTTTGCGCCAGTAACCGATATTCGCGCCACGCTAACGCCGGAACTACGTCGCGATATTGACGACACGGCGTTAGTGCTTATCGATCTTGGCCGTGGCCACAACCGTTTGGGCGGCTCCGCCTTGGCGCAGGTCTATGGCCAAATAGGCACGACACCAGCCGATGTTGATGACCCTTCCTTGCTGCAAGCCTTCTTCGATGGCATTCAAACACTCAACGCCGATGGCCGCTTGCTGGCCTATCACGACCGCAGCGACGGCGGCCTCTGGGCAACCGTGGCGGAAATGGCCTTCGCTGGTCGTGTGGGTGTCAGCGTTGCGCTCGACGCGATAGCCGATAGCGGCAGTGAAATCGACGTTATGGCGGCGTTGTTTAGCGAAGAGCTAGGCGCCGTGGTGCAAGTTCGCACCTGCGATGTCGATGCCGTGAAAGCAGCCTTTGCCGGCACCTTGTTGGTGGGCCATGTGCACACCATTGGTAGCCTAAATAATCGCGAAGAGCTGTGCATTACGCTGAACAACGAATCGCGTTTGAGCTTGCCGCGCGCACACGCTCAGCAGCTATGGGCTGAGACCAGCTATCGCATGCAAGCCCTGCGCGATAACGCCGAATGTGCCGAGGCAGAGTTTGCCGCCTTGGCAGAGCCTGCGCCGGGCTTATTTGCCAAGCTCAGCTTCGACATCAATGACGATATTGCTGCGCCATTTATTGCCACCGGCGAGCGTCCTCGCGTGGCGATCTTGCGCGAGCAGGGCGTCAACGGTCACGTCGAAATGGCCGCGGCATTTCATCGTGCCGGCTTTAATGCCATCGATGTGCACATGAGCGACTTGATGAGCCGTCGCGTATCACTGCAAGACTTCGTCGGCCTAGTGGCCTGCGGCGGCTTCTCCTATGGCGACGTGCTCGGTGCAGGCGGCGGCTGGGCTAAATCGATTTTGTTCAGCGCGCAGGTGCGTGATGAATTTGCCGCCTTCTTTGCTCGACCAGACACCTTCAGCTTAGGCATCTGCAACGGCTGCCAAATGCTCTCGCAATTGAAAGATTTGATCCCCGGTGCCGAGCTCTGGCCAACCTTTGCGCGTAACCGCAGTGAAGTCTTTGAAGCACGCACCTGCTTGGTGGAAGTGCCTGAGTCGCCCTCGCTATTTTTAGCGGGAATGGCTGGCTCAATCATGCCTATCGCGGTCGCGCATGGTGAAGGACGCGCGCACCACGACGCTAGCACCTTGGCGGCGTTGGGCGAGCAAGGCTTAGTGGCGCTGGGTTGGGTTGATGGCCATGGTCGTCGCACCCAGCAGTACCCGCTCAATCCCAATGGTTCGCCACAGGGCATTGCCGGCGTGACCAGCCGCGATGGCCGCGCGACCGTGATGATGCCGCATCCCGAGCGCGTTTTCCGCGCTGTGCAGCACAGCTGGCGTCCGCAAGAGTGGCAAGAAGATGGCCCCTGGATGCGCATGTTCCGCAACGCGCGCTGCTTTGTCGGATAGACCTTTGCGCGGCGTAGGCATTTGTCTGCGCCGCGTAAAAATGCGAGTAGACTCAGGCCCATGATGAGACCCCTTGCGCAGATGATTGAGAACCGGTAATGACTCAGCGAACGGACGCGCCGATCTTGTTGCGCTTGGCCTATCAGGCCATGCTCAAAGCCGGACTGCCGGTCGATGCGATCTTGCTGCAGGCGAAAGTCTCGCCAAATTTTCTCGATGTTGAATCGCCTGAGCGCACACCATTTGCCGGACAAGCCATGTTTTGGCGCGCGCTCGAAGAAATTTCTGGCGACCCGCATATTGGTCTGCACTTAGGCGAAAACTTGCCGGTGTATCGCGGCCAAGTGCTCGAATACCTGATCTCCTCCAGCCCTACTTTTGGCGAAGGCCTACACCGCGCCTTGGCCTATCAGCGCCTGCTGAGTGATGCCATCACCTCGCGCTTAGTGATCGATGGCGATCAGTGTTACCTCGCCGACTTAGCCGATGCCACTGGCATGCGCCATTTTGCAGAAGCTTTGGTCATGGGCGTGATTAGCTTTTTTGGCTCCCTTACCGATGGTCATTTTAAGCCGCTCGCGGTGCATTTCACCCATGTCGAGGGTGCTTCGCCGGCGGAGTATGAGCGTGTCTATGGCTGTCCGGTGACGCTGGGCTGCACTGAGAACCGTATCTACTTCGATGTGCGCGTGCTCGACCATCAGGTCTGGCATGCCGAGCCTAGCCTGCTGCGTTTGCATGAAAAAATGGCCAATGAAAAGCTGGCTGAGCTTGAGCGCTTGGACTTGGTTGAGGCGGTGCGGCGGGCTATTGGCGAAACACTGGAGTCGGGTGAGACGACGTTAGAGGCTGTGGCTAATCGCATTGGTATGCCGGCGCGGCGGTTGCGGACTGAGTTGGAGGAGGCGGGCACGAGTTTTAATCATGTGCTGGCGGATTATCGTTCTCGGTTGGCGCGGCGGTTGTTGGCGCGTACCGATGAGAGTATTGAGCAGATTGTCTATTTGACGGGGTTTGCTGAGCCGAGCACGTTTTATCGGGCGTTTAAGCGCTGGACTCATGAGACGCCTATTGAGTATCGCAAGCGCAAGCAGCTTGAGGCTTAGGGGTCGCGCTTTCTAAGCAGAGCACTAGGTGGAAATGACCAACTATGCTATTTAATTTAGATGGTTGGGTCTCTGGCGTGAAAGGTCAGTTTCAAGGAGTACGCGCCCACCTACTAATAAGCTGTTAGGTCGCGAAGGCAGATCGCGATAGGAGACCAAACTATGGCGAAATACCGCAATACACTACCGCAACTCGGCGGCGGTCTTTATCTCACCGATGGCGGCATCGAAACCACCTTGATTTTCCATGAAGGATTGGATCTCCCGGACTTCGCTGCATTCCACCTGTTTAAGACGCACGAGGGCGAAGCGGCCCTCCGCAAGTACTTTCATACATATGCGGAGATCGCGAAGCAGTTCGGCACCGGACTTATTCTCGAAAGCGCGACCTGGCGGGCCAACGCGGACTGGGGAACAAGGCTGGGCTACACGCCCGAGGTGCT
>JBDSQT010000208.1:0-9953 GCA_039929665.1 Paraperlucidibaca sp. | reverse complement strand
TGTCGTTATCGACATTGATGAGGACGGTGGGCTGGTAGAAGTTACCACCGAGCTCATGGCGCGCGCCGCCTAAGGTCGCCTGCGCGCCAGCGACGAGGCTTTCATTGACCAAGCGTTCGACCTTGTCGACAGCCGCCGCATTAATCAGTGGGCCGATAGTGGTGCCTGCCGCTGTGCCATCGCCGACGACAAATTTCGCTACGGCAGCCTTGAGCTTTTCGGCAAAGGCGTCATAGATATTTTCATGTACTAAAAAACGGTTGGCACACACACAGGTTTGTCCGGCATTACGATATTTTGAGGCCAGCGCGCCGACCACGGCGGCATCCAAATCAGCATCTTCGAGCACGATAAACGGCGCATTGCCGCCGAGTTCTAGAGACACGCGCTTGACCGTATCAGCACAGGCCGCCATGAGCTTTTTACCCACGGCGGTAGAGCCGGTGAACGAGAGTTTGCGGACAATGGGGCTTTGTGTGAGCACATCGCCGACGGCTGCCGGATGTGATGTGGTGATGACATTAAACACGCCATCGGGCAGGCCGGCTTGCTTGGCGAGGTCCGCTAACGCCAGCGCACACAGCGGTGTGGCCTCGGCGGGTTTGACCACCGAGGTACACCCTACGGCTAAGGCCGGTGCGACTTTGCGGGTGATCATGGCGATGGGGAAATTCCACGGCGTAATCGCTGCGGTGACGCCAATCGGCTGCTTTAATACAATCAAGCGGCGATCGCCCGTAGGGCCTGGAATCACATCGCCATAGGCACGCTTACCCTCTTCGGCAAACCACTCGATAAACGATGCGCCATAGGCTACTTCGCCGCGCGACTCGGCCAGCGGTTTGCCTTGCTCGGCGGTCATCAACTGCGCTAAGTCTTCCTGATGACTGATGATGAGATCGAACCAGCGCTTGAGAATTTGGCTACGCGATTTGGCCGGCAGCGCGCGCCACGCGGGCAGCGCGCGTGCAGCGGCGTCAATGGCTTGTTGCGTCTCTTCAGCGCCCATGTCGGGCACCGTGGCGATGCATTCGCCGGTGGCGGGGTTGCGAATTTGATGCGTGGCGTGGTTATGCGCGGCCTGCCATTGACCATCGATAAAGGCGAGTTGGCGTAATAGCGGATTGGTGAACGGCATACGTATCTCTCTGTGCTAGACGTTGATCACTAGCGGCGCTAAGGCGGCGCGAGTGGCCTGAGGAATGGCAACCGACTGGTGACTGGCACGATCGACATAGACATGAACAAAGTGACCCACCGCTGCGGGCGTGTCGTCGTCATTGCGAAATAGGCCGATTTCATAGCGCACACTGCGAGTGCCTAGATGCGCGACGCGGACACCGGCGGTGATGGTGTCGGGGAAGGCTATCGGCGCTAAGTAGTTGCAGTGAGTTTCAACCACAAAGGCAATTTCTTGACCATGATGAATATCGAGTACGCCAGCATCGATGAGGTAACGATTTACCGCGGTGTCGAAAAAACTGTAGTAATTGACGTTGTTCACGTGGCCGTAAATATCGTTGTCCATCCAGCGTGTGGGCATGCTGAGAAAGTGCTTGAAGCTGGCTCGAGTATTGGCTTTTAAGTCGCTCATGTGGGCTAAAACACCGACTGATAAATCGCGAGCGCATCACTCAAGGTGACTTCGCGTGGGTTGTTGATGAGCAGGCGCTGGACGGCCATGGCATCTTGCGCTAATAACGGTAAGTCGGCTTCACGCACGCCATTAGCACTAAGACTTTGCGCAAATGGCATCTCGGCCACTAAGGCGCTCATGCGCTCGATAAAGGCGAGAGAGGCTGCCTCGTCATTGCTGCTGGCGTGCACGTTTAACGCGCGTTCAAGCTCGGCGTAATGAGTAATCGCGGCGGGCTGATTAAAGCGCAGTACCGGAGCCAGTACCAAGGCGTTGGTGAGGCCGTGCGGCAGGTGATAGCGCCCGCCCAGTGGATAAGCTAAGGCGTGTACGGCGGCCACCGGCGCGTTGGCGAAGGCCATGCCAGCAAACAGTGAGCCCATCAACATAGCCTCACGCGCATCAGCATTTTTCGGCTCGGCCAGCACCGTACGGATATTGTCGTACAGGGCCTTTAAGGCCTGCAGTGCCAGCGCATCGGACAGGGGATTTTTCTTGTGCCGGCTGGTGTAAGCCTCAATGGCATGCACCATGGCATCGATGCCTGTCGCGGCGGTAATGGCCGGCGGCAGCCCTAGCGTTAACGTGCTATCGAGCACGGCGATATCAGGATATAGGCAGCTCGAGACCACGCCTTTTTTCTCATCGCTAGGCGTGGTGAGAATGGCGATTGGCGTGACTTCGGAGCCGGTGCCTGCGGTGGTAGGCACTTGGATCAAGGGCAGGCGTGGGCCACGAGCAATATCGACGCCATAAATGCTCGGGAGGTCTTGCGGCGTACGGGCCAGTAAGGCCACCAGCTTGGCGGTGTCCATGGCGCTGCCGCCGCCAAAGCCAATGACTGCATCGGCGCCGCTGGCGATAGCCTGAGCCACTGCGGCTTGTACGCTGGCTTCGGGTGGGTCAGCCAGCACATCGGTATATAAGGTGTGACTGAGTGCAGCGGCCTCAAGGCCGCCCAGCAAGGTTTTCGTCAAGCCGCTGGTGTGCAGGAACGCATCAGTAACGATGAATACATGACGGGCGCCAAGGCCTTTGGCTAAGGCACCAATACGCGCGGCGCTACCTTGTTCGCAAACGATGCGCGGGCTAGTTTCGAAGTTAAAGCTGGGCATTACAGCGCCGCCTCTAAGACGCGGCGAGCGACCTCCGGCGTGATGGTTTGGCGCTCGCCGAGCTTGACCATGCCATGCACTTTCAGTTGTTCGATAATGGCGTCGAGGTGCTGCTCGCCAAGGTTGTAGGCCGCCAATGTGGTAGCGACTCCGAGGCGCTCGAAAAATTCACGCGTACGCTCGATGGCAGCACTAATGCGCTCATCCGGCGTGCCTGCAGAGATGCCCCAGACGCGCTCGGCGTATTGCACTAGTTTTACCTGTTTGGCCTCGCGCTGTGTGTGCAGCATGGCTGGCAGCACGACGGCCAGTGTTTGTGCGTGATCAAGACCATGCAATGCGGTGAGCTCGTGGCCGATCATATGAGTTGACCAATCCTGCGGCACACCAGCACCAATCAGGCCGCTCAGCGCTTGGCTGGCAGCCCACATCAGGTTGGCACGGACATCAACATTGTCAGGCTCAGTAAAGGCGCGTGGACCATCCTCAATGAGCGTGAGCAAAATACCTTCGGCGAAGCGATCTTGAATTTTGCCATCGACGGGATAGGTTAAGTACTGCTCTACGACATGGACGAAAGCATCGACCACGCCGTTACCGACTTGGCGCTTTGGCAAGGTTAGGGTTTTGCTTGGGTCCATGACGGCGAACTGTGGATAGAGCAAGGGGCTGCTAAAGGCCATTTTGTTATGCGTGGCGCGAATGGTCACCACGGCACCGTTATTGGTTTCAGAGCCGGTAGCGGCCAGTGTCACTACGACGCCTAACGGCAGTGCTTGCGTGACCGCGCGACCCCGAGTTTTCAGGATGTCCATGGGCTCGCCATCATGATGAATAGCGGCGGCGATGAACTTGCTGCCATCCATTACCGAGCCGCCACCAACGGCCACTATGTAGTCGGCCTGTTCGCGGCGACCGAGCTCGACCGCTTGCATCAAAGTCTCAAAGCTGGGGTTGGGCTCAATGCCGCCAAACTCAATAATGTGTCGCGCGCCCAAAGCAGCTTTGACCTCATCCAGGGTGCCCGTAGTTTTTACACTGCCGCCGCCGTAGGTCACCAGCACACGGGCATTGCTAGGCACTTCTTTGTTCATTTGCGCAATCATGCCAGCGCCAAATAAGACTTTTACAGGGTTGCGGTAGCTGAAATTAAGCATATAAATACCTCGAGTGAGCATCGCGACCGCCTGAAATGGCGTCTACACTAATGCGCTAACAGCGGAAAAACGTGTCATCGAGCATACTGTTTTGGAGCGTAAATGTCTTATCTCGTCAGTCCTTACGCCGCGATAGATGAGGGCGATAGCACCTTAATTGTCGCCGCTGCCCGTGTGTTAGGGGCGACTTTATTGGCTCATGGTTTGCGCGTTAGTACCGTTGAGTCCTGTACCGGCGGCGGCATTGCGCAGGCGATTACTGCGGTGGCGGGCAGCTCGGCGTGGTTCGACATGGGCTGGGTCACCTATAGCAATGCTGCGAAAACTCAACTCGTCGGCGTGCCCGCGGTGTTGATTGCTGAGCAGGGCGCTGTCAGTGAGGCGGTGGTGCGGGCCATGGCCGAAGGTGCGCGCATGGCATCAGGTGCGCCATGGGCAGTGGCGGTGAGTGGGGTTGCTGGTCCCAGCGGCGGCTCTACTGAGCGGCCTGTTGGTTTGGTGTGGATGGCCTGGGCAGGCCCGCGTGGCACGGTGGTTGAGCGTAACTTTTGGCCCTCTTCGCGGGCGCTGGTGCGTTGTCAAACCGTCTATCGCGCTCTGAGCCAATTAAATACCTTGGTGTTATCTAGCGCGGGCCATGACCCTGTGCCATAATACTGTACGAAAGGACAGCACTGATGTATCGTCGCTGCTTCACTCATTTTGCAATGCGCTTTAAGCGCGAGGATTGAGCCTTATGAATGACAATAAACAAAAAGCCTTGAGTGCTGCGCTGGCTCAGATCGAAAAGCAATTTGGCAAAGGCTCAGTGATGCGCTTGGGCGACCAGCCGGCGAGTGGCGCTATTCCTTCTATTTCGACGGGTTCATTAGGGCTTGATATTGCTTTAGGCATTGGCGGCTTACCCAAGGGCCGTATTGTTGAAGTCTATGGTCCAGAGTCATCGGGTAAAACCACGCTCACGCTGCAAGTTATTGCTGCCTGCCAGCGTGCTGGCGGGACCGCCGCATTTATCGATGCTGAGCATGCCTTAGACCCGCAATATGCTGGCAAGCTGGGCGTTGATGTTGAGAATCTGCTGGTTTCTCAGCCAGACACCGGCGAGCAAGCCTTGGAAATCGCCGATATGTTGGTGCGTTCAAACTCGGTTGATATCATCGTTATTGACTCGGTGGCAGCACTCACGCCACGGGCGGAGATTGAAGGTGAAATGGGCGATGTACACGTCGGCCTGCAAGCGCGCTTGATGTCGCAAGCGCTGCGGAAAATCACCGGCAACATCAAGCGCTCTAACTGCTTAGTAATCTACATTAACCAAATTCGTATGAAAATTGGTGTGATGTTCGGTAGCCCAGAAACCACCACCGGTGGTAACGCACTGAAGTTCTACGCCTCGGTGCGTTTGGATATTCGCCGCATTGGTGCGGTGAAAGAGGGTGAGGAGATTATTGGTTCTGAGACTCGCGTAAAAGTGGTGAAGAACAAAGTAGCACCTCCGTTTAAGCAAGCTGAGTTTCAAATCCTTTACGGTCATGGCATTAACCGCCAAGGCGAAGTCGTTGATCTGGGTGTGAAGTTAGGCTTGATTGACAAAGCCGGTGCTTGGTATGCCTATCAGGGCAATAAAATTGGCCAAGGCAAAAGCAATGCCTGCAATTTCTTAAATGAAAACCCCGCGATTGCTAAAGAAATTGAAGACCAAATTCGCGATCAGTTAATTGGCGAAGTTAAGGCCTTGCCAGAAGAGGCAGATGAGCAAGATGCCTTAGAAACGGCTGATCTTTAAAGGTATTGGTCGTGGCTGGCTTCGGCTTTCGGCGTAAGGGCGCATCAGCAATTGATGAGCCGCTTACCGCTGAGCAGGTTTGGAGCCGACTATTGGGCTGGCAAACACGCCGAGAACACACGACGCACGAGCTGAAGACAAAGCTGTCTCAGCTCGGCGTTGCTGAGGCGCTCGCTGAACAATCCTTAACTAAGCTGGTTGAATATGGCTTGCAAGATGATGATCGCTGCGCAGAGGGTATCGTGCGTAGCCAGTTGCAACGTGGCCGCGGCTATCGTGCCATTGCTCAGCGTTTACAGCAGAAAGGCTTGGCTGCAGAACATCCCGCACTGGCTGCGCAAACAGAAAATCTTGATTGGGTAGAAGAGGCGGCTGCGCTGCTGCACAGGCGTTTTGGCGAGACACCAGCGGATGACCCCAAGGCCCAAGCCAAGCGCGTGCGCTTTTTGCAATATCGTGGTTTTAGCCTAACGCAGGCGATCGAAGCCATGAAGTCATTACGAACCCATTAATTTTTGTTAAAGACTGCTTCAAACGTCGGATTTGCTGCGAAGCGCGCCCAACTAACGCTATAATCGCCGGTTATTTACGAGGGCTCGTTTGTGCTTAATGCGCAGTAGAGTCCGTTCTAACTGGTTCGGAGCGGTAGATGAAAAGCGCTGATATTCGCGAAGCATTTTTGCGGTTTTTTGAGCAAAAAGGTCATACCCGAGTGGCATCTAGCTCCTTGGTGCCTGGCGACGACCCCACCTTGCTCTTTACCAACGCCGGTATGAACCAATTTAAAGAGTGCTTTTTAGGACTTGATAAACGCAGCTATAGCCGCGCGGTATCATCACAAAAGTGCGTCCGTGCCGGTGGTAAGCATAACGACCTTGAAAATGTCGGCTATACAGCGCGGCATCACACCTTTTTTGAAATGCTTGGCAACTTCAGCTTTGGCGACTACTTCAAGCGCGATGCTATTCATTATGCGTGGGAGTTTTTAACTTCAGCAGACTGGCTGAATATTCCTAAAGACAAACTTACCGTTACGGTCTATGCCAGCGATGATGAGGCCTATGCTATTTGGCAAAACGAGATTGGCGTGCCAGCTGAGCGCATCGTTCGCATAGGAGATAATAAAGGCGCGCCCTATGCCTCGGATAATTTCTGGGCCATGGGTGACACCGGCCCTTGCGGCCCCTGCAGCGAAATTTTCTATGATCACGGCGCAGATATTCCCGGTGGCCCGCCGGGCTCGCCTGATGAAGACGGCGATCGTTTCATCGAGATCTGGAACAACGTCTTTATGCAGTTCAACCGCACAGCCGATGGTGTCATGCATCCGCTGCCAGCACCTAGCGTCGATACGGGTATGGGCTTGGAGCGTATCTCTGCAGTCATGCAGCGCGTTCACGCGAACTATGAAATCGACTTATTTCAGTCATTATTAAGTGCCTCAGCGCATGCCATCGGCTGTGAAAATGCTAATCAATCGTCGCTAAAGGTTGTTGCTGACCACATTCGCTCGTGCGCATTTTTGGTCGCCGATGGCGTGTTGCCATCAAATGAAGGCCGCGGTTATGTACTGCGCCGCATCATTCGTCGTGCCTGTCGTCATGGCAACAAATTAGGTGCTGAAGGCCCGTTCTTCTCACGCATTGTGGTGGCACTGGCAGAGGAAATGGGCGCTGCCTATCCTGAATTAAAAGCGCAGCAAGTTGAAATTGCCCGTGTGCTATTAGCAGAGGAAGAGCAGTTTGCTCGCACGCTGACGCAAGGTTTGCGCATTTTAGACGCCGACTTAGCCGATTTAAAAGGCTCTGAAATCCCCGGCACTACAGTATTTCGACTTTACGACACCTATGGTTTTCCAGTCGATCTCACGGCAGACATTGCCCGTGAGCGCAGCTTAACGCTCGACATGGAAGGCTTTGAGCGCGAAATGCAGGCGCAACGCGAGCGCGCGCGTGCGAGCTCGCGCTTTGATGTCGATTACAGCTCAGTAATCACGCTCGATGGCGACACGCAATTTGTTGGATACGAACACGCATCCAGCATGGCTCATGTGCGTGCCATATATCGCGATGGTCAGAGTGTAAAAGAAGCGAATGTCGGCGATAAAGTCGTGATTATTCTCGATAAAACGCCATTTTACGCAGAGTCCGGTGGGCAGGCTGGCGATGCTGGTACACTCAGGGCGCAAGGTTTGCGTGTGGACATTACTGACACGCAAAAAAGCGGTGCTCACCATGTCCACCAAGCCCTGATCACCGAAGGCGTCTTGCTCGAAGGTCAAGCGTTAGAAGCTGAGGTCAACAGCGGCATCCGTCGTGCCACTGCGCGCAATCACTCAGCCACTCATTTACTGCATGCCGCCCTACGCGAATTACTTGGCGAGCATGTGCAACAAAAAGGCTCGTTAGTCACGGCAGATTATTTGCGCTTTGACTTTTCGCACACAGAGGCGGTGAGTTCCGAGCAGCTACGCGCCCTCGAGTCGCGCGTAAATGGACAAATTTTATCCAATACAGCCGTGCAAACTGAGCTGACAGATATCGATACAGCTCGTACGCGTGGTGCCATGGCCTTGTTTGGCGAAAAGTATGGCGATGTAGTACGTGTACTGAGCATGGGTGAGGCAAATTTTTCTGTCGAACTGTGCGGCGGTACGCATGTAACGCGCACGGGTGATATTGGTCTAGTGCGCATTACGAGCGAGTCGGGTGTCGCTGCTGGAGTGCGGCGCATTGAAGCGCGTACGGGCGTAGGCGCTTTGATATGGCTAAACCAGGGCGAGCAGACATTGTCTGAGCTGGCCGGCATGGTTAAAGGTAATCGCGACTCGGTCGCGGCGAAAGTGCAGCAGCTGCTAGATCGCCAGCGTGAGCTGGAAAAAAGCCTAGAGCAATTGAAGGCAAAAGTAGCCGCAGCAGCAGGTGCTGACTTAGCCAAGCAAGCTACTACCATTGCCGGCGTGCCTTTCTTGGCGGCGCGTTTAGATGGCGTTGATGCCAAAGCTCTGCGCGATAACGCTGAGCGTTTACGCGATCAGTTAGGTGATGCGGTGGTGCTCTTGGCCAGCGTTGTCGATGGCAAAGTGAGTTTGGTGGCGATGGTCAGTAAGCCATTGACCGCACGCATAAAAGCGGGCGATGTCGTTAGCCATGTTGCGCAGCAAGTGGGCGGTAAGGGCGGTGGTCGACCTGATATGGCGATGGCTGGTGGAACACAACCAGAGCATTTGGATCGGGCATTGGCCTCGGTTTCGGCTTTTGTTGCATCGCAACTGGGTTAACGAAGCACCTAAGCTCGACTGAGAATTAGCAATACCCTGGTCGTAAGTAGTGAGCGACCAGTACACGATGAGAGAAAAGATATGGCGTTAATTGTTCAAAAATACGGCGGTACGTCGGTTGGTACGCCAGAGCGTATACAGGCCGTTGCCGAGCGCGTAAAGCGTTGGCATGACCAAGGTCATCAAATTGTCGTCGTAGTTTCCGCTATGAGTGGCGAGACTAACCGTTTGATTGGTTTAGCGAAGGCTATTACCGATGACCCGGAGCCGCGCGAAATGGATGTCATGCTCTCCACGGGTGAGCAGGTCACCATCGCATTGCTGTCAATGGCGTTGATTAAAAGCGGTGTGCCGGCAAAGTCGTATACGGGTGCGCAAGTGGCTATTCGCACCGATAGCTCGCATATGAAGGCGCGCATTGAAGCGATTGATGATGCGCGTATTCGTGCTGATCTCGATGCTGGTTGTGTCGTTGTCGTGGCAGGTTTCCAAGGGGCCGATGCGGAAGGCAATATCACCACGCTAGGCCGAGGTGGCTCTGATACCACGGGCGTAGCGTTGGCGGCCGCACTGGGAGCCGCTGAATGTCAAATTTATACGGATGTTGATGGCGTCTACACCACTGATCCACGCGTAGTGCCACGGGCCCGTCGCCTAACCACCATTACCTTTGAGGAAATGTTGGAGATGGCTTCGCAGGGTTCGAAAATTTTGCAAATTCGCTCGGTGGAGTTTGCTGGTAAATACAATGTGCCGCTTCGTGTTTTGTCGAGTTTTGGCGAAGGCGAAGGAACTTTAATTACAGTTGATCATGCAGAGGACGATATGGAAAAGCCTGTTATTTCCGGGATTGCCTTTAACCGGGACGAAGCCAAACTCACCGTGCGCGGTGTGCCCGATACCCCAGGTATCGCCTCGCGAATTTTAAGTCCGATTGGCGATGCAAATATTGAAGTCGACATGATCGTGCAGAACGTTT
>JBDSQT010000207.1:0-6672 GCA_039929665.1 Paraperlucidibaca sp. | reverse complement strand
TAGTTTACCGCTGCAAGTACTCAAGGCTCAAGTTCACGTAAGTGACGGCCTACGGCGATCCATGCGCCTATCAAGCCAAGTACGCTGGCGCCGATAACCACGCCTGCACTAGTTTGCAATGAGGGGTAGCTCAAAGCGAATTGGCTGCCATATAAACGCGCGAGGTTCAGTACGGGTTCACTTAGCCAGGCAATTAAGCCGCTGACCGTAGCCAGCGTGAACACCCCCGCACTAAGGCCGCACCATAGGCCCATGTAGACAAAGGGCCGTCGGACAAAGCCGTGGGTGCCGCCGAGCAGCGAGATCACGCGAATTTCATCGCGACGCGACTCGATGCTCAAGCGAATCGTGTTACCGACCACCAATAGGCCGCCTAAAATCAGGGTGCCGGCAATGGCCAGCAACAGGCGCTCGCCAATATCGAGGGCTGTGCGTAGGCGCTGAACCCAGGCGATATCGACTTCCGCCAAGGTGACTTCAGGCCATTGCGCGAACTGATCTCGCAGGGCGGTCATGGCTTCGGTGTCGCTGGTGTCTTTAGGAAAGACTTCGAGTACGGCGGGCAATGGGTTGCTGCCGAGCTGCTCTAGTGCTGGACCATAGTTAGATTTAGCTTTGAACTCTTCGAGCGCTGCCTCAGGGGTGATTAAATGCGCGCGACTGACGCCGGCTAGTGCCTGCGCTTGCGCCAATACCGTGCGTTGCGCGACGGCATCCGTGCCCTCATTGAGATACACCGATAAGCGCGCATCGGCATCCCAGGTGGCGACTGCTTGGCGCGTGTCATGCAGCAGTTGGCCCAGCGCTAGCGGCAGACTGAGCGCAATGGTCATCACGGTAACGGTCATCAGCGTGGAAAGTGGCACGCGAGCGAGACGGCCGAAGCTATCACCGGCTTCACGGCGATGATGGCTGAGCCAATGCTGAAAGCGCGAATTGGCGGTGCTTTGTGTGCTGCGTGCACCGCTGGGCTTGCTGGCTTTGTTGGGCTGCTTGGGCGCTTGGCCGCCGGCAATGGGCTGGTTCATGTGGCAGCTCCTGTGTCGGCAATCAATTGGCCGGCCTGCAGGGTGAGCAGGCGATGACGAAAGCGAGCAATCAGCGCGAGGTCATGAGTGGCGACCAAAATACTGACGCCAACGCGTGAGAGATCTTCAAAAATATTCATGACTTCCACCGCAAGTTGCGGGTCGAGGTTGCCGGTGGGCTCATCGGCTAAGATGACCGAAGGCTTGCCGACCACGGCGCGTGCGATGCCGACGCGCTGTTGTTCGCCGCCGGAAAGCTCTAACGGCATGGCTTTGGCGCGGTGCTTGAGGCTAACCAAATCGAGTGCGGCATAGACGCGGTTTGGTATGTCGCGTGGTGGCATGCCGGCGATGATCAGCGGTAGCGCGACGTTATCGAAAACGCTGCGGTCGTCGAGCAGGTTGTGGTCTTGGTAAATCATGCCGATGTCGCGACGAGCGAGCGCGACTTGACGACCTTTCAGCTGGCCTTGGTCGCGGCCATTGACGATGACGCGGCCACTGCTGGCTTTCTCAATACGCATAATGAGCTTGAGCAAGGTGGATTTGCCGGCACCGGAGTGGCCGGTCAAAAAAGCCATTTCGCCGGTGGGCAAATCAAAACTGAGCTCACGCAGGGCATCAAATTGTGGTGGATAGCGCTTGCTGACGGATTCAAAACGGATCATTCCGGGCTCCTATTAGGTTACTGGCGGCTGTCGTCAAACAGAGCGCTGACAAATTCTTCGGCCTCAAAGGGGCGCAGATCATCGATGCCTTCACCGACCCCAACAAAACGAATGGGCAGGTGGGTGCGGCTGGCGATATTAAACAGCACGCCACCTTTTGCCGTGCCATCGAGTTTGGTCACGGTGAGGCCGGTGAGCTTTACCGCTTGGTCAAAATCACGCACTTGGTTGAGTGCGTTTTGGCCAGTGCCGGCATCGACCACCAACATGATTTCATGCGGTGCGCTGGTGTCGATCTTTTTCAATACGCGCACGACTTTACTGAGTTCGTCCATCAAATGCGATTTGTTATTCAAGCGCCCAGCGGTGTCGGCAATAAGTACATCCATGCCGCGCGCCTTGGCACTTTGATACGCGTCGAATAACACCGAAGCGGAGTCGGCTCCCGTGCCTTGTGCTACCACCGGTACATCATTGCGCTCACCCCAGGCTTGCAACTGCTCCACGGCGGCGGCACGAAAGGTATCGCCGGCAGCGAGCATTACCGAACGACCTTCACGCTTGTAGCGCTGCGCGAGTTTACCAATGGTCGTGGTTTTACCGACACCATTGACGCCGACGACTAAAATAACAAAGGGTTTTTGCAGCTCGCCAATGCGTAAATGTTGCTGGCGCGGACTCAGAATGGCCGAGAGCTCGCTGCGCAGCGCATCAAACAGTGCGTGCGAATGCAGCAGCTCCTGACGCGACACACGCTCGGTGAGCGCATCAACGATACGGCGCGTGGCATCAACGCCGACATCGGCGCTGAGTAACTGCGTTTCAATATCTTCCAGCAGTTCATCGTCAATTTCTTTGGCACCAATGAGTAAGGTGGCCATGCCATGACTAAACGATTTACGGGTTTTGCTTAAGCCCGACTTCATGCGGTTAAAAAAACCGCCGTCATCCATGCTTTCGTGTGAACTCATTCTGGCATCCAGTCGTGGTACAGGTGTCGCGTCTAGCGGCGCGCGAGGGATGCGCTATGCTACCACCCTTGTTATTGACCCTAAAGGAAGAACCTATGCGCGGCGTGAAGCGATTGGCGTGGATTCTCTGCGGTGTATTGGCGAGCCCAGCGCTGTGGGCGCAGGCCGAGGCCGTACAGTTTCGGCTCGACAATGGCCTGCGCGTGGTGGTTCAACCCGATAGTCGGGCGCCGGTGGTGGTTGCTCAAGTCTGGTATCAGGTCGGTTCCGCCGATGAGCCGCCGGGTCTCACCGGCATCTCGCATGTACTCGAACACATGATGTTTAAAGGCACGCCAACCGTACCGGCGGGTGAGTTTTCGCGCGTGGTGTCGCATATGGGCGGCGATGACAACGCTTTCACAACCGACAATTACACGGTGTATTACCAAAACCATGTAGCCGATCGACTTGCCTTAGCGCTGGAAATGGAGGCTGATCGCATGCAGCACGCGATCATTGATCCGAAAGCCTTTGCTAGTGAGTTGCAGGTGGTGATGGAAGAGCGCCGACTGCGTACCGACGATAATCCGCAAGCACTGGCCTATGAGCGCTTTCAGCTCATGGCCTATCCGAGCAGTTCGCAGCGCAACCCCACCGTGGGCTGGATGGATGATTTGCAAAAGCTCAGCGCGGCCGATACTAAAGACTGGTATCAGCGCTGGTATGCGCCAAATAACGCAATTTTAGTCGTTGTTGGCGATGTTCAGCCTGTGCAAGTGAAGGCCTTAGCGCAGCAGTATTTTGGTGGCATTGCCGCGCGTGATTTACCACGCCGCGCCAGCAGCCGGGAGTTGGTGTCGCCAGGTGAGCGTCGCCTCACGCTAACGCTACCGGGGCAAGTGCCGGCGCTGTTTATCGGCTATAACTGGCCGAGTTTGAGCAGTGCTATTGGCGCGCAAGATGCGTATGCGCTGCGGTTGTTGGCGGGTGTGCTTGATGAGGGTATTAGTGCGCGCCTTGAGCGCCAGGTTGTGCGCGCCGGTAAGGCGGTGGCGGTGCGCTCCGGCTACGACATTCTCTCGCGTGGCGATACGCTATTTACCATCACCGCCGTGCCCGCACAGGGTCAGACCTTGGCGGACGTGGAAGCGGCAATTTTGGCGCCCGTGCGGGCCTTGCGTGAGGAGCTGGTGACGCAGGCTGAGATCGATCGTGTGCAGGCCAATGTTATTGCCCAGTCAGTTTTTGTCCGCGATGAAGTCGATGATCAGGCGCAGGTTTTGGGACGCTTGGCGAGCAATGATTTGCCGCTAAATTGGGCCGATGGCTATGCTGATCATCTTAAGCGCATCACGCCACTGCAGCTGCGCGAGGTAGCGCGGCGCTACATCACCAACGAGCGGTTAAGTGTGCTGCATATGCACGTCAAAGGAGTGCAACCATGAATGCGCTGTTAGTGGTTTTGCGCCGTGTATTCATGGTCTGTGTCTTTGGCTTGAGTGTTAGCGCATCGGCCTGGGCTGGTCCTGAGCATGGCGGCGTTAGTCCGGGGCCATTAACGGCGCTGGAGAAGTTGCAGAGTGCGCCAGCATTAATAGCCGAGCGTGATAAAACCCCCGCTGTGCATGTGTCATTGGCGCGCTGGACCACGGCAGAAGGCTTGCGGGTGATGTGGTCGCGCAACACGCAGCTGCCCTTGCTCGATGTGCGCTTAGTGTTTGATGCCGGCGCTGCGCGCGAGGGTGAGCTTTCAGGTGCCGCCGTCGCCGTTTCTGATCTGCTCGATGAGGGCACGCAAACGCGTAGTGCTCAGCAAGTGGCGGAAGGTTTTGAGCAGATTGGCGCGAATTTCACCACGGCCAGCTATCGCGATATGGCCTTGGTGTCATTACGCGTGATGAGCGATGCCGCGCGCCGTGATGCCGCAACTAGTCTGCTCAGCGAGGTGGTTAGTCAGCCGCGCTTTGCTGCCGATGATTGGCAGCGCTTGCAAGAGTCTATGCGCCTGAATTTACGCCAGCGTATGCAATCGCCTGCGGGTCGTGCGGGGCAAACCTTTTATCAATCGCTGTATGGCAACCACCCGTATTCGCGCATGCCCGGCGGTGACACAGGCAGTATCGAGCGCATGACGCCAGCCGACATCGCGGCTTTCCATCAGCGCTATTACACCGCGAAAAACGGCGTGTTGGTATTGGTCGGCGACATCACGCGTGCCGATGCCGAAATGCTGGCAACCCGCTTATCGCGTGCCTTGCCGGTTGGTGAGAAGGCTCCCGCCTTGCCAGCAGTGATGCCCTTAGCTAAGGCTGAACGCGTGCATCAGGTATTTTCATCTGAGCAAGTGCACATTGTCTTGGGTGAGGTGGGCATCAGCCGAACTGACCCCGATTATTTCGCCCTGATGGTCGGTAACGAGCTCCTTGGCGGCAGTGGCTTCGGCACGTTGCTGACGCGCGAGCTCCGCGAAAAGCGCGGCCTGACCTATAGCGTTACCAGCCAGTTTATCCCCATGCGTGCCGCGGGCCCGTTTCAAATAAGCTTCTCCACGCGCCATGATCAAGCCACCGAAGCCTTAGCGCTAACGCGTCAATTGCTCTCGGATTTTGTTCGCCAAGGACCCACTGAGGCCGATGTTAGCGCCGCCAAGGCCAACTTATCGCAGGCCTTTCCGCGCAGCGTGGCGAGCAACGACCAAGTCGCTAGTTTCTTGGCGATGATTGGCTTTTATGAGCTGCCCGACAGTTTTATCGATGACTATATTGGTCAGCTCGCGGCAGTGGATTTAGCGCAAGTACGCGCCGCCATGAGCCGGCATATTCATCCTGAGCGCTTACTTGTGGTCACGGTCGGGCGTCTTGATGCAAAAGCGACTAAGGCAGATTCGAAAGCTACCCGGTGGCGCTTACTTAAATGAAGGCTAGCCGAGGTGGCACCCGTACCTTACGCATTATTGGCGGGCGCTGGCGTAGTCGTCTATTAAGCTTTGTTGATGCGCCGGGCCTGCGGCCAACGCCTGATCGCGTGCGCGAAACGCTCTTTAATTGGCTGCAATCTGAGGTGCCTAATCGCCATGTGCTGGACATGTACGCCGGCAGTGGCGCGCTGGCTTTTGAGGCGCTGTCGCGCGGTGCCGCTAGTGCCACGCTCATCGAGACCGATGCGCAGCAGGTGCGCGCGCTGCAAGCCACGGCGCAGAGCTTGGGCGCAGATCAGGCGCGGGTGATTCGCGACGATAGCTTACGCTGGCTGGCTTCCGCGAGTTTGCCAGAGGGTGGCTATGGCTTAATCGTGCTCGACCCACCATTTCACCAAGGCCATATCGATAAAACGCTCGCCGCATTGCATACGAAAGGTTGGCTGCTGGCCAATACCTGGGTCTATGTCGAGACGGAGTTGGCGCCAGAGGAACTGACCGTGCCGTCGTGTTTGGGCTTGCATCGGCACACGCGTGCAGGCATGGTTTGGGCCTTGTTATTTCGTGTGGAGACCGAGGCTGATGCCGCGAACTGATGCGCATGCCTTTACCCCCGGCTTAAGTCGGAGTCCATTTAAGCCGGCGTGGTGGCTACACAACCCCCACGTACAAACACTGTATTCAACGCTGTTTCGCTCGCTCGAGGCGCCATCACGCGTGCGCGAAAAAGTCGCATTGAGTGATGGTGATTGGCTTTACCTCGATTGGCGATTACCCAAGTCTTGGAAAGACTCCGGCATGCCTTTAGTGGTTATTGTCCATGGCTTAAGTGGCTGCAGCGGCTCGCAATACGTCATCGGCCTGCAAAAAGCACTTGAGCAGCGTGGCTGGGCCAGTGTGGCGATGAACTGTCGCGGTGCGACCGGCGAGGCCAATGACTTACCGCGCGCTTATCATGCCGGCGCTCACGATGATGTGGCGCAAGTCATGACCTTGGTGGCTGAGCGTTACGCAGGTGTGCCGCTGAGCTTGGTGGGCTATTCCTTAGGTGGCGCGATGACGCTGAACTACCTGGCGACCATGCCGCTGCCAGCCCACTTTTTTGC
>JBDSQT010000206.1:0-6952 GCA_039929665.1 Paraperlucidibaca sp. | reverse complement strand
TCAGGTGCCGGTAATTCGAGACTGGCTTTGTCAGACTCCAAGACCGCAATAGGCTGCTCTTTTTTCACGGTATCGCCGGGCTTTACCAATAGCTCAATAACCTCGGCAGCATCTACCCCTAAGTCGGGCACTCTTACAGATGTAGTCATAGCGCCCTCCTTATGCCGTGGCCGAGTGTGCTTGCTCTGGGTCAATGCCCCATTGCTCGCGTGCCGCCAACAGTGCCTCTAGCGAAATATCATCGCTGGCGCGAAGGGCCGTGAGTGCGGCGTAAGCCACTTGCACAGCATCCACTTCAAAGTGACGGCGGAGCTGCTGACGCGAGTCTGAGCGACCAAAACCATCTGTACCTAATACGCGATAAGCGCGGCCTTCGGGAAGGAAGGCACGAATCTGGTCAACATGTACTTTCATATAATCGCTAGCGGCAATGATCGGACCTTTGCTCGTCGCGAGCTGCTCAGTGACCCAGGCCATACGGGGCTTTTGGTCGGGATGCAGGGCATTCCAACGTTCCACCGCCAAGCCTTCACGACGCAGCTCGGTGAAGCTAGTCGCACTCCATACCGCAGCACGCACGCCGACCTCGGCGAGCAACGCCACCGCGGACTCGACTTCGCGCAAGATCGCACCGCCGCCCATCAGTTGAACCTCAGGGCCTTTGCCACGCTTTGCCGCATGGAACTTATACAAGCCGCGGCGAACGCCCTCCTCACAGCCCACAGGCATGGCGGGGTGCGGATAGTTTTCGTTGAGCGTGGTCAGGTAGTAATACACATCTTCCTGATCGCCAAACATGCGCCGCAAACCATCTTGCACAATGACGGCAATCTCGTAGCTGTAGGTTGGGTCATAGCTCACGCAGTTCGGCACAGTAGCCGATAGCACGTGCGAATGGCCATCTTCGTGTTGCAAGCCTTCGCCGTTAAGCGTGGTGCGGCCCGAGGTAGCACCAATCAAAAAGCCGCGTGCGCGCGAGTCGCCAGCCGCCCACGCGAGATCACCAATGCGTTGGAAGCCAAACATGGAGTAGAACAAGTAAAACGGCACCAATGGCTGATTATGGATGCTGTATGAGGTGCCGCAGGCAATCCACGCGCTCATCGCACCGGCTTCGTTAATGCCCTCTTCGAGAATCTGACCTTTGACATCTTCGCGGTAATACATCAGTTGCGACTTGTCTTCGGGCTCGTAGAGCTGACCGACATTGGAGTAAATGCCAAGCTGACGGAACATACCTTCCATGCCGAAGGTACGCGCTTCATCGGGCACAATAGGCACGATGCGCTCGCCTAAACCTTCTTGCTTGAGTAACACGCCCATTAGGCGCACCAGCGCCATGGTGGTGGAGATCGGTCGCTCAGAGCCTGTGGTGATGGTACTGAGCTGATCCAGTGTGGGTACCGGCAATGACGCACTCTCCGTACGGCGCTGCGGCAAATAGCCGCCGAGCTTTTGCCGACGCTCATGCAAATACTTCATTTCCGGGCTATTTTCTGGCGGCCGGAAGAAAGGTAATTCCTCCAGTTGCTCATCGCTAAAGGGCATGTCGAAGCGGTCGCGGAACTTACGCAAGGAATCGATGTCGAGCATCTTCATTTGGTGCGTTTTGTTCGCTGCTTCGCCAGCACCCGTGGCGTAGCCTTTCACGGTTTTCGCTAAAATCACCACCGGCTGGCCTTTCGCTGCCATGGCCTCGGCGTAGGCGGCATAGACTTTAAAGGGATCATGACCCCCGCGATCTAGGCCAGCAATCTCCTCATCGCTCATGTCTTTGACGAGCTCAGCAAGTTCAGGATATTTGCCAAAGAATTTTTCGCGCGTATAGGCACCGCCGTGGTTTTTAAAGGCTTGATACTCGCCATCCACCGCTTCAAGCATGCGCTGCTTTAGCGCACCGGTTTCATCGCGCGCCAGTAGTGGATCCCACTTCTTGCCCCAGACAACTTTAATGACTTTCCAGCCGGCGCCACGGAATACGGACTCCAGCTCTTGGATGATTTTGCCGTTGCCACGCACTGGGCCATCGAGGCGCTGCAAATTGCAGTTGATGACGAAAATTAGATTGTCGAGCTTTTCACGACCCGCCAAGGCAATGGCCCCAAGTGACTCGGGCTCATCCATCTCGCCATCGCCCAAATAGGCCCAGACCTTACGGCCTTGATCGGGTAATAGTTCACGATTGACTAAGTACTTCATGACGTGAGCTTGATAGATCGACATGATCGGGCCTAAGCCCATCGAGACCGTAGGGAATTGCCAGTAATCTGGCATCAACCACGGATGCGGATAGCTCGACAAACCGCCACCACCAACTTCACGGCGGAAGCGACTAAGTTGCTCTTCACTCAAGCGGCCCTCAAGGAAGGAGCGCGCATAAATACCCGGTGCCGAGTGACCTTGGTAATAAATTAGGTCGCCTAAGTTTTCGCTATTGGGTGCGCGGAAAAAATGGTTAAAGCCGACATCGTAAAGCGTGGCAGACGACGCAAATGTGGCGATATGGCCACCGAGCTCGTCGTCGTTTTGATTAGCACGCATAACAATGGCTAACGCATTCCAGCGGATCAATGAACGTAGTCGCCATTCCAGATTAGGATCACCTGGCATCAACGGCTCATTTTCGCGCGAGACGGTATTTAAATAGGGTGTGTTTAGGCGATCAACTTGAACGCCAAACTGCGGCGCTTGGCCAACCAGCCATTCCAGCAATTGTCTTGCGCGCTCGGGGGATTCGTTTTCAGCGACTGAAGCCAGTGCATCAAACCATTCTTGTGTTTCGATTGGATCAGAATCGCCATACTGACGGGACCGCGCCATACTTGCCTCCTTATAGGCTTAGCGGGTGACAGCCTTGTGGGCTGAATTAAGGCAGTCTCTCGGCTAGCGCGGGTAAGCGCAATGCGATGACCACCCAGTCACTCCGATTCTGGCATGCTCTGTCGGATTCGCCAAGGCGAAACTGCCTTACATAGCGTGGGGATAGCGCGCAGCAAGGACAATCCTGGACGCGTTAGCGCGTAGTCATCTACGCCCACAATGGCGTTTTGGCGAACCGCGGGCAATGTACTGAATCGGCGCCAAAAGACCTGCGCTTGGGCCAGCTCATCGTGACCCACTAGGATGATGTTAGTGCGTGCCCTCAGCACCGCCTCGGTATTTAGCACCGGCGCTTCAATCGTGCCCGGCGGCACAATGCTGTCGACGCCACAAATAGCCATGGCTTGGCTAACGAGATGGTGCCGCGACAAGCTGTAAAGCGGTTGCTGCCAGACTTGATAAAAGCCACGAAGTCGCAGGCCGCGCGCGTATTGCTCACGCGTGGTGTTGAGCGCTGCCGTTTCTTTATAGGCCAATAGCTTCGCACTTTGAGTGTAGCCAGAGAGCGCGCCTAACCATCTCAAACGCTGAGGAATGTCGTCGAGTCTTTTCGGCGCAATGGCCAATAGTGGTATGCCTAAGCGCTGTAATCGTTGCTGCTGAACAGGCGATAAGCCTGTCGGCCAAAAGACGACTAAATCGGGGCGTAGTGCTCGCACACGCTCTTCGCTGATGCTGCCAGACTGACCCACCACAGCATGCCCGCTCAGGCTAATTTCATAGCGTCCGGGAATGGGGTGATCATCTTGTACGCCAACAATACGCTCAGATGCGCCGATGGCAGTGAGCATGTCGACAAGATGGGGGCCGAGCACAATCCAGCGTGTCGGCAAACGCTCAGGAAGCGTCCAAGCCTGACCTTGGTCATCCTGCCATTGATTCAGCGCATGCGCTGGCAGCGCAAAAGCCACTAAAATGGCGACGAAGATACATCGCCAAGGTGTACTCACATGCCGGGCCAAAGCGTTTTCACGGCGAGGAATACCATCCACACGACCAAGGCACGTTGCAATAAACTATCGAGCTGATGCATGGCCGTAGCCAGGCCCACGGCTGGCGTCAGCGATGGGTCGATGCTAATGGGCTCAGCGGCTTCAGCAGCGGCGTCGATAAGCTCATATGGAACCGTTTCTGCGCGCAGTAGGCGTTCACGAATCACCGCCCACGTTGCTGTAAAGTTTCCTGCTAGGGCAAAACTTAGCGCTAAAAAGCGCGAGGGAATCCAGTCAGCAAGACGCAAGCAAGCCAACGCTAAACTTTCCTCTTGAGCACTGAGACCAGCCTTAGTTGCTGATGTCATTTCATTTTTCGTGTTCATCCAAGCCATTTGTTGAGACGCTTTCATCTGCTCTTGCGGCTGCTCATTCAAGGCGATATGACGCAGAATGTAATAGCCAAGCGCGGCAATAGGCGTCGCTAACAGCAGCCAAAATAGTGGCGCAAATAGCTCATTGAGTTGACTGCGCAACTGATGCTGGCGCGCCAAGCTCAGTGCATTCGCCAGTAACTCATCATCGCTGGGCCACTCGCTACCCTCCCATTCGGCTTGATGCCGATGAGCCATACGCTGAGCCTGACTATCACCAAAAATCGCAATAACGACGATGACGCAGAGCAGGAATACAAACAAACTCGCCAACTCCTGCAGCAATTGAATAGCCACGGCGAGTACAAGCATCGGCACTATCGTCGCAATGGCCAAGCGCAGGCCATCAGAGAGTGATAAGCCATAACTCCATGAGAGCCAGCGCGGCAGTGGCGATGATAGGCGCAGTCGCCATTCTTCAGGCAAGGAGAAATAGGCTGCTAGCGCCACTAGGGCAAGCAATAACGTCATGTCTTCACTCCATGAGGCTGGGTTTGACCTACGAGCGCCTCAACTCGCAGGGCTGCCGCGTGTACGCGCGACCAATCAAAACAGGGACCGGGATCAGTTTTGCGTCCCGGTGCGATGTCGCTATGCCCTGTAACAGCACCCTGCAATGCGGGGTAGCGAGCGGCTAAAACGGCTAATAATGCATTCAAGGCATCATACTGCGAATCGTTAAAGGGCTGGTCATCGCAGCCTTCTAATTCAATACCAATGGCATAGTCATTACAGTTGTCGCGGCCTAAATAACTCGATTTTCCGGCATGCCAGGCGCGCTGATCAAAGGCGACGTATTGCACTAATTCACCATCGCGGCGAATCAACACATGCGCCGAGACCTCTATGCCAGCGATCTCGGCAAAATAAGGATGCCCTTGTGTGCTTAGCTGGCCGGTGAATAGTTTATCGATATAGGAGCCGCCAAACTGGCCTGGCGGCAAGCTAATGTTGTGAATCACACTCAACGAGATCTCACCCTGCGGGCGCGCATTAAAAAATGGCGATGGGCAGTGCCGTGCACCCTGCAACCAGTGCTTGGCGCAAATGCTTAATGATCGACTCGGGGCAGTACTCACGATGGCGTGCTCGATGCAAACTCTTAGGCACTAGACTACCCAATCCATTCGGCGCTGACCATGACGACCTGCGCGTCTGGCTTTATACTTGGCGAACTTTATACCCACTGATGAGCCGCTATGAAACCTGAAATGATCGATGCCGCTTTAGCCGCCAACGTTGCCTCTGCACTCGTAGAGGATATTGGCACCGGCGATATCACTGCCGCGTTAATCCCGCACGATAAACAGGCAGTCGCGCGCATCATCACGCGCGATGACATGGTGATGGCAGGTATGCCCTGGGTTGAAGCCACTTTTTTATCAGTCGATCGTGAGCTCGTACTGCAATGGCAGGTCAAAGAAGGCCAGGTGGTCCCCGCTGGCACAGAGCTGTTGCGCATTACAGGGCGAGCTCGTAGCTTACTTACCGCCGAGCGCTCGGCGCTCAACTTCCTGCAAACACTATCGGCCACAGCAACTCACACTCATGCCTTAACGCAGCTGTTAGTTGGCACCAAGGCGCGCCTACTCGACACCCGCAAAACCTTGCCCGGCCTTCGTATTGCGCAAAAATATGCTGTGCGAGTGGGTGGCGGCATGAACCATCGCCTCGGGCTTTATGATGCGTTTTTAATTAAAGAAAACCACATCATGGCGGCAGGCTCGATCGCTGCAGCCATTGCAGCAGCACGGACTTATGCTAGTGATCGTTTTGTCGAAGTCGAGGTAGAGAACTTTGATGAGCTCGAGCAGGCTATCGCCGCCAAGGCAGACCGGATCATGCTCGATAATTTCTCATTAGAGGATATGCGCACAGCCGTTGCCCTCACGAAGGGCAGTATTCCTTTAGAAGCATCTGGCAATGTCAGCCACGAGACGATTCGTGGCATTGCCGAGACTGGTGTGGACTATATTTCGTTAGGCACGATCACCAAAGATATTCGGGCAATCGACCTGTCTATGCGCTTGGTTGTGCAAAACTAAGCTCCACACAATTAACGCTTAGGCTCAACCAGCCCCAACGTCTCTAGCTTTGCGGCCACATACGTAAATCGTGGCCGCGCAATATCCGCAATAATGATCGTTTCGACAAACATGCCATACGGTCGCACCCATCGACTCCAGTCGCCATAGCAGGTGCGGTAATACACCAACCACTCTTCAGTCTCAGAATGACGAACAACATCCAAGACCTCGTAATACGGGCCTTTGTAATGCTGATAAATGCCACGCGTTAGCGTAGGGGCGACTAGCTTAGTCATGATGTTAACGCGCCTTTGCGGAATATGTGCTTGAACATAACGACGATTAAGCATCTAAAACTTACGCTTTTGATTTTCAACGGCGTAAAAGCAAAAAGCCCCCGTCAGAAGACTGACGAGGGCTGTTGCATTAGGTGCCTGGCAATGACCTACTTTCACATGGCTACTGCCACACTATCATCGGCGCGGAGCGGTTTCACTTCTGAGTTCGAGATGGGATCAGGTGGTTCACACTCGCTATGGTCGCCAGGCAATTCGGCGGACCGGATCTGCACGCTGTAATACTACCAACGGCGATCGTCCAAATTTGTGATTCGAGTCGGCAAACAAAAGAGAACGCGTCAAGCGCTGTTCATATCTTAGGACACTGACCAACCCCTACA
>JBDSQT010000205.1:0-6791 GCA_039929665.1 Paraperlucidibaca sp. | reverse complement strand
ATGATGTCCAAGCGCTACTTTAGTTGCACCGATCTCTTGCGCAAAACCATAAAGACTGCCACGACGTAATCGACTACATACGACGCAAAAAGTCTGTCCTTCCGGTGTGCGTTCCTTAACGATACTGTAGGTATCTTTTTCTAATATATAGAATGTCACACCGCGCGCGGTTAAATAGCGCGGCAGTATATCTTCAGGAAAGTCAGGTTGCTTTTGATCTAAATTTACGGCAACGATGTCAAACTTAACCGCAGCACTGAGTTGAAGACTTAGCAACATCTCCAGCATCGTGTAGCTGTCTTTGCCACCCGACAAACACACCATAACCTTGTCACCATCCTGAATCATGTTGTAGTCAGTGATGGCTTGGCCAGTGAGTCGGCGTAGACGCTTCTGTAGCTTATTAAGCTCCGCACCCGCCCTGCTCTCGGTAGACTTTGTCGCTTGCATGGTGTCGCGGGTTGTAGACATATCGGCGCCTAAGCATTCGATGAAAAATACGGCTTATGGCACCCGACAATCTCGACTTGCCGACGCTAATAAGACTTAAACTCTTAGCCAATCTCAGCGCAGATAGCGGCCAAGGCAGCCGCAGGATTAGCGGCTTGTGTAATGGGCCGCCCAATCACCAAATAGCTAGAGCCTGCCGCCATTGCCTGCGCAGGCGTCATGATGCGGCGCTGATCATCGCTTGCGTGATTGGCTGGGCGTATGCCTGGTGTAACGAGGACAAAGTCTTTACCAAGGCGCTCACGTAGCATGGCAGCCTCTTGAGCGGAGCAGACTACACCATCAAGGCCGCAGTCGGCCGTTAAGTCAGCCAGAGCTAAGACTTGATCCTGTGGAGAGCGAGTAATGCCCACCTCCAGTAAATCAGCGGCTTCCATGCTGGTGAGTACCGTGACAGCGGTAAGCAGCGTGGTGTAGTTGCCAGTAGCTAAGCGCTCGCTAGCGGCGGTCATCATGCGGCGACCTCCGCTGGCATGGACATTGACCATCCATACGCCTAAGTCGGCAGCCGCCGCGACAGCGGAGGCGACAGTATTGGGAATGTCGTGAAACTTAAGGTCTAAAAATACCTGAAAGCCACGCTGATGTAGTTCGCGTACTAGATTAGGGCCAGCATAGGTGAATAGCTCTTTGCCGACCTTTAAGCGCGCCTTGCTAGGGTCTATATGGTCGGCAAAAGCCAGCGCTTTATCCGCAGCGGTAAAATCAAGGGCAATTACAATCGGTGAACGCATAGCACTCGCAACAATAGACATGTAACGCTCGCTTTAATACACAGGTGGCGGCGCAGGTGGCTCGTGATTACGCGAACCTATGGCCTGTTGGCGAGCTCTTTCACGCTCTGCCGCCAAGGTCTCAGCCTCAGCGGCTTGTATTTGTGCTTTGGCCTGCTCGGCCTCACGTGATTTACGCCAAATGCTCAGGCGGGCACTAAAGCCCCCTGCGATAAAACCGACAATGGCGCCAACCGTCAGCGACATGAAAATCACAAAACCGGCATTCACGGGCCCGGTATTGGTAAATAATAAATTCAGGCTCACCGAGTCATTATTGACAATAACCATCCAGAAGCCGGTAAACAAAAAGCTCAGCATAAACGCCCAGAAGATTACTTTTTTAATTGCACTCATGGCTGATCACCGCCTTCAATAGGTGTGCTTGTGGCGCTGTCATTGACGCGATCGCGCAAGGCTTTACCGGGCTTAAAGTGGGGCGAACTTTTCGCTTGCAAGGACACCGATTCGCCAGTTTTCGGATTACGACCTACGCGAGGGGCACGATGATGTAAGCAGAAGCTGCCAAAACCGCGTATTTCAATTCGCTCATTGGTAGCGAGGGTTTCGGAAAGCTGCTCGACCATGGTCTTCACCGCAAGCTCCACATCTTTGCCGGTGAGCAGGGTTTGCCGGGCACTTAGGCGCTCGATTAGGTCTGATCTGGTCAATGTCATCGTGGCCTCTCTCTTTGCTTGCAAGATTGATAAATCAACACGCTGATTCTAAACATAAAAAAACGGGAGTAGTAAGCTACTCCCGTTTATTTTTACCACAAATCGCTTAAATCAGTTACCCATTTGGGCCTTGATTAAGTCACCAATAGTCTTAGGACCAGCGGTATCTTCCGGCTGATCTTTCAGATTACTGATGGCTTCACGATCTTCCGCTTCGTCTTTGGCTTTCACCGACAAGCTGATCAGGCGAGTTTTGCGATCGATACCAATAATCTTGGCTTCAACGGTGTCGCCCACGGTCAGATGCTTAGTCGCATCTTCAACACGGTCACGGCTCAGTTCAGAAGCGCGCAAGCTGCCTTCCACACCGTCCATTACTTCGATAGTCGCGCCTTTTGCGTCAACCGACTTCACGGTGCCTTTGATGATGGCGCCTTTGTCGTATTGGTTCACGAAATCACCGAAAGGATCGCGCTCTAATTGCTTGATACCTAAGGAGATACGCTCACGCTCTGGGTCAACCGACAAGATAGTGGCTTCGATAGGATCGCCCTTCTTGTAGTTGCGCACGGCTTCTTCGCCTGGCTCATTCCACGAAATATCGGAGAGGTGAACCAAACCATCGATGCCGCCGTCGAGACCGATGAAGATACCGAAGTCAGTGATCGACTTGATGTTACCGGCAACTTTCTCGCCCTTCTCATGTTGACGCGCAAAGGCATCCCATGGATTTTCGCGGCACTGCTTGATACCCAAGGAGATACGACGACGAACTTCGTCGATGTCCAAGACCATGACTTCCACTTCGTCGCCAATCTGCACGACTTTCGATGGGTGAATGTTCTTGTTGGTCCAATCCATTTCGGAAACGTGTACCAAGCCTTCCACGCCTTCTTCGATTTCGGCAAAACAGCCGTAATCGGTGAGGTTGGTGATTTTCGCTTGAACGCGTGTACCTTCTGGATAACGGCCCATCAGTGCCAACCAGGGATCTTCGCCCAGCTGCTTCAGACCCAAGGAGACGCGATTGCGCTCGCGGTCGAATTTCAACACTTTCACCGTCAGTTCGGTGCCCACTTCGACGATTTCGCTTGGGTGCTTGATGCGCTTCCAGGCCATATCGGTAATGTGCAGCAAACCATCGATGCCACCGAGGTCGACGAATGCGCCGTAATCGGTGAGATTTTTCACGATGCCTTTAACCACTTGGCCTTCTTGCAGGTTGGCCAGAAGTTGTTCGCGTTCTGCGGAGCTTTCAGCTTCCATCACCGCGCGACGTGACACCACGACATTGTTGCGTTTGGCATCAAGCTTGATGAGTTTGAACTCGAGCTCACGGCCTTCCAAATGCGCGGTATCGCGGATTGGACGAATATCGACCAATGAACCAGGCAAGAACGCACGAATGGAGCCGATGTCGACGGTGAAACCGCCTTTGACTTTGCCGGACATAATACCGCGGACGATTTCGCTGGCTTCGAAGATTTTTTCCAAGCGAATCCAGGTTTCGGCGCGTTTAGCTTTTTCGCGTGACAGCAGGGTGTAGCCCATGCCGTTGTCGAGTGCATCGACAACCACGTCTACTTCATCACCTACAGCGACTTCAAGCTCGCGGCGATCATTTAAAAATTCTTCACGGGCAATGACGCCCTCAGATTTCAAGCCAGTATCGACCGTGACCCAATCATTATCGATGGCAACAACGGTACCTTTGATCAGCGCACCGCGCTCAACATCAAGGGAAACTAGGCTTTCTTCAAACAGGGCGGCAAATGAGTCAGTCATGTATTCCTTCCAGTGCCAATATGGCACTTCTATTCAGCCGCCTGACCAGCTCAGGCGGGTTTATGGGTTAAGAATCGGCGGCAACCATACTGGTAGACATTACTCGCCAACTCGCCAACAGCATAGTCATCGGGCGATGGCTATGCGCTAGTACATTAAGCAGCAGTCGTAAACTGCTGCTTTCAATTCAAATATTTTGCCAACTTCGGCGCCGACTGAGCAGCATCAAAGACGCGCTGTACGACGGCATCAATGCCGAGGTCGGTGCTATCAAGCACCAACGCGCCATCAGCTGGCTTTAACGGTGCAATGCTGCGCTCCGTATCGCGTGTATCGCGCGCACGAATGTCGTCAATTAGGGCGGCGAGGCTAGCATCAAAGCCCTTTTCAAGCAACTGCTTATAGCGACGCTGAGCGCGCGCCTCGGCTGACGCGGTCAGGAAAATCTTCAAATCGGCATCGGGGAAAACCACCGTACCCATATCACGGCCATCGGCGACTAAGCCTGGCGCCTCGCGAAAGGCTTGTTGGCGAGCCAATAAAGCGTTGCGCACTTTTGGCAATACCGCGACTTGTGAGGCCGCACGACCGGCCTCTTCCGTGCGAATTTCTAAGCTGACATCTTCGCCCTCGAGCAAAATGATGGCTTCGCCGTGCTCGTCGGCAGTAAATTGCACATCAAGATGCGCAGCTAAAACTTCAAGCGCTGCTTCATTGTCGATAGATACAGCATGACGCTTAGCCGCAGCGCCCAACAGACGGTATAAGGCACCCGAGTCCAGGACATGAAAGCCCAAACGCGCGGCGACACGGTGTGCAATAGTGCCCTTGCCTGAACCGCTGGGACCATCAATGGTAATCACCGGCACATACACTGGTGTCACGTGGCGTTCAATTTCATCACTCATGCGAGGCTTTACTCTAAAACTTAATGAAGGTCGTGTTCGCTGGTGCGAATGCGCAGACCGCAACGGCGCGCGAGACCAATAAAGTCGGGAAAACTGGTCGCCACATTGGCGCAATCACGAATAGTGATCGGGCCGGTGGCGCGTAAGCCCGCTATTGCAAACGCCATGGCAATACGATGGTCGCCATGGCTGATGACCTCACCGCTACCAATCGGCCCACCGGTGATGACGATGCCATCAGCCGTCGGCAGCGCACTGACACCCAAAGTAAGCAGGCCATCGGCCATGACTTGAATGCGATCAGACTCTTTCACGCGCAGCTCTTCGGCACCTGTTAGCGTCGTCACACCATTGGCACACGCAGCGGCAATAAACAGTGATGGAAACTCGTCAATCGCCAGCGGCACTTGATCTTCGGGGATAGCGATGCCTTGCAGCTGAGCACTGCGTACTCGCAGATCAGCCACCGGCTCGCCGCCCACTTCACGGGCATTGAGCACGTCAATATTGCCGCCCATGGCACGCAGAATATTGATCACGCCAACGCGCGTCGGGTTCATACCGACATGCTCAAGCACGAGATCGGAGTCTGGGGCGATGCTCGCAGCGACTAAAAAGAATGCCGCTGAGGAAATATCAGCCGGCACATCTATTTTCGTCGCGGTCAGCGAGCCGCCGCCGTGGAGCGTGGCGGTAGCGCCATCGGTTTTCACATCATAGCCAAAGCCACGCAACATGCGCTCGGTATGGTCACGCGTGGGCGCGGGTTCAGTCACCGAGGTGGCACCTTCAGCCCATAGGCCGGCCAACAGCACACCAGACTTCACTTGCGCACTAGCCACTGGCATATCGTAGTGAATACCCTTGAGCTTGGCATTGCCGGTAATGGTCACCGGTGGCGTACCACGCTCACCCGTGGTCTGAATATCGGCACCCATTAAGCGCAGAGGCTTAGCGATACGCTCCATCGGGCGCTTAGCCAGTGAAGCATCACCCGTGAGCACCGCATCAAATGGCTGCGCAGACAGTAAGCCCGACAGCAGGCGCATGGTGGTGCCTGAGTTACCGACATAAATCGGCCCCGGCGGGGCTTTCAGACCATGCAAACCAACACCATGGATACGGACATGTCCGGCATTGGGGCCTTCAATGACCACGCCCATGTCGCGGAAAGCTTGGAGTGTGGCGAGTGCATCTTCGCCCTCAAGAAAGCCAGTCACTTCCGTCGTGCCAGTGGCTAAGGAGCCCAGCATGATGGAGCGATGCGAGATGGATTTATCACCCGGTACACGAGCGCGGCCAGTAAATGAACCGCCGGGTTCGACGGTGAAACGCAATTCTTTATTTTGAGTCATGGATTTTGCATAGGCCGTACCGGCCAACATATGAGTGAAGTGTTCACGGGCGGCGCGCGCTCGGGTAAAAACTCCCAGTAACGCGTCACCGTTCTCTGTATTGATAGCCTCGCGGAGGCGCTTGGTGCCAGCCTCAAACGCATCAAGCGCACTGAGAACTGCTTCACGATTGGCCAGGAAAATGTCATGCCACATTCGTGGATCACTGGCAGCAATGCGGGTGAAGTCGCGAAAACCGCCGGCAGCATACCGAAAAATATCGAGGTTGTCTGATTCTTGCGCCAGGGTATCGACCAGCGAGAACGCCAACAGATGTGGCAAATGGCTAGTGCGCGCCAAGACCGCGTCGTGTTGCGCCACACTCATGGTCATCACATCGCTACCAGCGGCCTGCCAGAGCGCAGTGACCAGCGCTAGCGCTTCAGCCCGCGTGTGCTCTAGCGGCGTCAAAATCACCTTGTGGGCGACGAATAGATCCGCCCTACCCGCCATCACGCCACTTTGCTCAGAGCCGGCAATCGGATGGCCGGGCACGAAGTTTTCCGGCACGCGTCCCCACACCGATTCAGCGGCGGCAATGACATTGCCTTTGGTGCTGCCAACATCGGTGATCACCGCGCTGCTGCTTAAGGTCGACTTGATGGCAGCCATCACCGCTTCAGTGGCATTAACTGGCATGGCCAGAATGACCAAGTCGGCACCGCGTACGGCATCGGCTGGGTTGCTATAACCAATGTCGATGATGCCGAGCTGTTGAGCCGTAGCAAGCGTTTGGCTACTGCG
>JBDSQT010000204.1:0-5696 GCA_039929665.1 Paraperlucidibaca sp. | reverse complement strand
AGCGCAAGATAATGTCGGCTATGGGACCAGTTCAGCAGCCATGGACTATTGGGCCAATAGGGCTTGCCGAGGTCGGTTGTGGTTAGCGCTAGTTCACGAGTCTGCGTTATGGCGGTGCAGGCTGATGAGGTATCTGTGTTGTCGTCATGCTCACTTAGCCATGCGAGTATTTGCGCTTTCTGGCGTTGGCGTAAAGTGTTGGCTGGCAACGGCTCGAGCGCAGCAATATAGATGGTGACTTGGCTAGGCGTTATGGCATCCAAAAGTGCGCCACGTGTATCGATACTAAAAACGACTCGGCCGCCAAGAGCAGGAGCTGCAATGGCGGCCGAGATCATTAGGCGAGTGCCTACTTAGTACAGTACGCGAGTTCGAATAGTGCCATTGATCTGTTGCAATTTTTCTAGCGCGACGTCCGAGTAAGCAGCGTCAACTTCCATGACTAAATAACCAATGTTCTCGTTGGTCATCAGTGATTGTGCGCTGATGTTGATGCCATTTTCAGCAAAGACTAAGTTGATGGCCGAGAGCACGCCGGGCACATTTTTGTGAATGTGCAGTAGGCGATGTTTGCCTGGCGTCACCGGTAGTGAGACTTCGGGGAAGTTAACTGATGTGGTGGTGGCACCTGTGTCGGAGTAGCGCGCAAATTTCTCAGCAACCTCTAAGCCGATATTGGCTTGAGCTTCCAGTGTCGAGCCACCGATATGTGGTGTCAGGATCACGTTGTCTAAGCCACGCAGCGAAGACATGAACTCTTCGTCGTTAGACTTCGGTTCTTTCGGGAACACGTCAATGGCGGCACCATTGAGGTGCTTGCTGGTAATGGCAGCAGCCAAGGCGTCGATGTCGACGCAGGTGCCGCGTGCCGCATTGATGAAAATGCCACCTTTTTTCATCTGTGCAAAATGCTCAGCGCGCATCATATTGCGTGTCGACGGCACATCAGGCACATGCAGCGAGACCACATCGGCAGTGTTCAGTAACTCTTCCATACTGGTGACCTGACGGGCATTGCCGAGTGGCAGCTTGGTCAGCGTATCGAAATAAATCACCTGCATGCCCAGTGACTCAGCGAGTACCGAAAGCTGTGAGCCAATGGAGCCATAGCCAACAATGCCTAAGATTTTGCCGCGCGCTTCGTAGGAGCCTTCGGCCGACTTAGACCAGCCACCGCGGTGCACCAGGGCATTTTTTTCAGGGATGCCGCGGAGTAGTAAAATCAGTTGGCCCAAGACCAGTTCGGCGACCGAGCGGGTATTGGAGTAGGGCGCGTTAAATACTGGGATGCCGCGTATCAGCGCTGCCTGCAAGTCCACCTGATTGGTGCCGATGCAGAAGCAGCCAACGGCCACGAGTTTCTCAGCGGCGGCAAAGACTTTTTCCGTCAGTTGCGTGCGCGAACGCAGACCAACGAAGTGCGCGTCTTTGATTTTTTCCATCAAGACATCTTCGTCGAGCGCGCCACGGATGTATTCGATGTTGGTGTAGCCATTACTGGCTAATACATCGAGCGCATTCTTGTGAACACCTTCGAGCAATAGAAAACGGATTTTGGCTTTATCGAGGGAGAGCTGACTCATGGCGTGAACTCAAGACAGGAAATTCGAGGGCGAGATAGTAGCACAGCCCCTGCATTGGGTAGAATGGTCGTCTTGATTTCTGTGATAGGGCGCTGACATGGCACTGGCTGCGGCAACACTTCAGGCATTGATGGATATTGTGGGCGAGTCGCGTGTGCGCGTGGACGAGCAGAGTTTGGCGACGTGGGGCGTGGACTGGACCAAGATGTATACGCCAGCGCCAGCGGCGATCGTGTTTCCATCGAGCATTGAGCAAGTGCAAGCCATTGTGCTTCTGGCCAATGAGGCAGCGTTTGCCATTGTGCCATCGGGTGGGCGTACGGGCTTGTCGGCAGGTGCTGTCGCCGCCCATGGTGAGGTGGTGGTGAGCTTTGACTACCTCAATAAAATCACTGAATTTATTCCAGAAGATCGCGCGGTACGCATTCAAGCCGGTGTAGTGACTGAACAGCTGCAGCAGTTTGCTGAGGCACAGGGACTGTATTATCCCGTCGATTTCGCCTCGGCCGGCTCCTCGCAACTGGGCGGAAATATTGGCACCAATGCCGGCGGCATTAAGGTCATTAAGTACGGCATGACGCGCAATTGGGTATTGGGTTTAAAGGTCGTGACCGGCAAGGGTGACATCCTCGAGCTCAATAAAGACATGATTAAAAACGCCACCGGCTATGATTTGCGGCACTTGTTTATTGGCGCTGAAGGTACGCTGGGTCTGGTCGTTGAGGCCACAATGAAGCTTGATCGTGCGCCGCGTAATTTGCAGGTCATGGTCCTCGGCACCCCTGATTTCCCGTCGGTGATGAATGTGCTGCAAGCCTTTCAAGCACGCCTCGATCTCACCGCATTTGAATTTTTCTCTGAGCTCTCGGTGCAAATAGTCACCGCGCATAGCGGCATCCCGCGGCCTTTCGAAGCGGCTACGCCGTTTTACGCATTGCTGGAGTTTGAGGCGCTGTCTGAGGCCATGAGCGATGAGGCGATGGCGATTTTTGAGCATTGCGTGGAGCAGGGCTGGGTAGTCGATGGCGTGCTCGGGCAGTCAGAAACGCAGGCGAAAAACCTCTGGCGTTTGCGTGAGGATATCTCTGAGACTATCGCGCCGTTTACGCCGTATAAAAACGACATCTCCGTGATGATTGCGCGTGTGCCGGCATTCATTAGCGATATCGATGCCATTGTCGGTGAGCAATACCCCGATTTTCGCGTGGTCTGGTTTGGCCATATCGGCGATGGCAATTTGCACTTAAACATCCTCAAGCCCGATGGTATGGAGAAGGTGGATTTCTTTGCCAAGTGCCAAGAGGTCAATGTGCAGGTGTTTGAAACGGTGCAGAAATACAACGGTTCGGTGTCGGCTGAGCATGGCGTTGGCATGACCAAAAAGGCCTACTTAACCTATACGCGCTCGCCGCTTGAGGTCGAGTATTTGCGCGCGATTAAGCGAGTATTTGATCCGAAGGCTGTGATGAATCCTGGCAAGATTTTTGATGTAGCTTAAGACGAGCTGGCACAAGGGTTATCGACATGAGTTATCGGCATCAATGGCATTCCGGCAGCGTGCCGGCGACTGAGCAAGCTGAGTTGGACTTGCCAGTCGGCAAGCTAGTTTGCGTGGGTCGTAATTACGCAGCGCATGCACGAGAGTTAGGCAACGAGATTCCGGACGCACCGATTATTTTTTTAAAGCCGAGCACCTCGGCGGTGGCCCTAGCGCCCACGATTAGCGTGCCGGCGGGTCGCGGCGAGTGTCATTTTGAAACGGAAATTACGCTGCTAATTGGCCAGCGTTTGTCGGCTGCTCTCGATGGCTCAGGCGAAGTCAGTGTCGAGCAGGCGCGCGCGGCTATTTCGGGGATTGGTTTAGGTTTAGACCTCACCTTGCGAGACGTGCAAAACGCGCTGAAAGCCAAAGGTCAGCCCTGGGAGCTAGCCAAAGCATTCGATGGTGCGGCACCCTTAAGTGCCTTTCTGCCAGTATCGATATGTGCCGATTTAACCGCGGTCGAGTTCAGCCTGACGGTCAATGGTGTGCGCCGCCAAACCGGTGACAGCGCCGATATGCTTACGGCGATGATTGCCTTGCTGCAGTTTATTACGCGCTATATCACGTTACTGCCGGGCGATGTGGTGATGACCGGTACGCCGGCGGGCGTGGCGGCGTTGCATTCGGGCGATGCGCTCACACTGCAATTGGCTAATCTGGCGACCTGGGAAACACAGGTTTTATAGGACTTACTCGCCCCAGTCACGCTGAAAGCGGTGAATCTGCCGGCGTTCCTTTTTATTCGGGCGATGGTCCGGATGTGCCAAATTTTGCGCCTTGCGCTGCTCGCGTAACTCGTCGCGCTTAGCGAGGCTTTCCTGAGTCTCGTGATACAAAAGCTGAGCCACCGGTGCCGGCCCGCGAACGCTCGAGAGCGCATCGACGACGACCACTTTTTCATCGAGACCTTGCTTGAGTGTTAGCGTCATGCCGACAAACACTTCACGGCTAACCTTTACACGCTGACCTTCGCAATGCACATGGCCGCTATCGATAGACTCTTTGGCGAGTGTCCGGGTCTTGTAAAAGCGCGCCGCCCACAGCCATTTATCGACGCGTGTGCGCGTCTCGCTATCGCTGTCTTTTTTACTGCCAGACTTCATGCCAGCACTCGCTCAGGAATCTCGCCAAGTTCGGCGAACTGATCAATGGCGGGGTAGCGCAGGCGTTTGCGCAGCGGTTTTTTACTGTCTGGTGTGCTTACACAAATACAAGATTTCACGCCAAACAGCTGAGCGCTATCGAGCACCGCTTCGCTGTCATCAATAAATAGGCTACGCGCTGGATCGATAGCTTCTGCGCGACACAACTGCTGCCAAAACGCTTGCTCTTCCTTCGCATGGCCATAGTCATGCGAGCTCACCATGGCGTCGAAATACTGCCCAAAAGCAGTCTCGGTTAGCTTTAGCTCAAGGCTGGCGCGATGCGCATTGGTGGCCAAAATCAAGCGCCGACCACTGGCTTTGACCGCCGCTAAAAAGGCAAAGGCATCGGCACGCTCCCGAATTAAATGTTTGAGCGCATTTTTGTGCGGCACGATGTCGAAACCGACCTGTTCGCTCCAAAAGTCCGTGCAATACCAGTTCAGCTGGCCTTCATGGTGTTGAAAGCGCATGAGCAATTCGCCCAAGCCTTGTTCGCGCGGCAGCCCGTTGTGATCGGCAAACAGTGCGGGCAAGTGCTGCATCCAAAAGACATTATCGAAATGCAGATCGAGCACGGTGCCATCCATGTCCAAAATCACGGTGTCGATTGCGCACCAGTCGATTGTCGGGAGGGGAGTGTCGGGCAAAGCAGTCATTCGCGTATCCTGTGGGGTCTGCGCCGTGATGCGCAGCAACTCATCAATCGTGAGGCTAAGCCATGTCAGCCAATGTACGCCTGAGTGTAACGCGAGATGCGCTAGTCGCGGTGATGACAGTCGCCGAACAGGCAGGTCTGGCCATCATGGCGATTTATAACGACCCAGCGCGTTGGGCGATCGCTGAAAAGTCTGATGCCTCGCCGATTACCGCTGCCGATTTGGCCGCGCACGACACCATTACGCGCGGCTTGCAGGCATTGGCTGATAAAATGCTAGCGGGCTTGCCGATACTGTCTGAAGAGTCTTCGCCTAAGGATTTAATTGATCGCCGCGAATGGCCGGCGTATTGGCTGGTTGATCCACTCGATGGCACCAAGGAGTTCATCGCGCGCAATGGCGAGTTCAGCGTCAATATTGCACTGGTGATTGATCACGAGGCCGTGCTGGGCATAGTGCATGGCCCAGTCTTGGGTGTGAGTTATGTGGCAGCGCACGATCTGGGGAGTTATCGCGTATCTGAGGAGCTCGTGGCAGGTGCCGCGCTAGGTGTCGCCGCAGAGAAAGGTGCTAGGTGGGAGCCTATTCATAGCGCCTCGCCAAACTGGTCAGTGCCCAGTAGTGTGCTGCACCTTACGGTGAGTCGGCGTCACGGTCTTGAGCGTTTAGCGCAGTTTGAGCAGTCCCTAGCGTCTGCTGGATGGCAAGTGGACTCGGTCCCCGCCGGCTCAGCATTTAAGATTTGTGCCGTTGCAGAGGCGCGTGCTGA
>JBDSQT010000203.1:0-6941 GCA_039929665.1 Paraperlucidibaca sp. | reverse complement strand
TCGCAGAGCTGTTTAAAGCCATTGGCATCATGACCTTCAATGCCGATGATTTCGTTTTTGAAACGACCGTCAAGCGTGGCAGCCCAGGCTTTATGGTGCGATGCCAGACCAAACTGGTCCTGCATCTCACGCGTAATGCCGTTCATGGTGCCGAGCATTTCGGCGGTCAAACCCATCATGTTCGAGGCTTTCGCGTAATGCTTAGAGGCCGCTGGGTTTAAGTCGATGCCGTGCATCATGCCAACGTGACCCATGTGCTCAACACCACCAATAACGAAGACATCGCCTTGGCCAGTCATGATTTGCGCGGCCGCGGTGTGCAGCGCTTGCATGGACGAGCCACACAGACGGTTGACGGTTTGGCCTGGTACCGAACGTGGCAGCTCAGCGAGCATGGCGATGTTACGCGCCACATTCATGCCCTGCTCTAGCGTTTGGTTCACACAGCCCCAAATGACATCTTCCACTTCTTCTGGATTGGCATTGGGGTTACGCGCAAATAGCGCCTTAATCAGCTCAGCGGAAATCGTGTCGGCACGGACGTTACGGAACATGCCATTTTTGGTACGGCCCATGGCGCTACGCACGCCATCGACAATCACCACATCACGCGGATTTAACTTAGTCATACTAGGCTCCTGTCTCAGCCGAAGAATTTTTGGTTGTTGGCGGCCATGGTTTTAATCAGGGCTGGGGCTTCATAAGCTTTGCCTAAGTGTGCGTATTTCTCGCACAGCGCCAAGTAGTTACCAATGCCCATCTGATCGACATAACGGCAAGCGCCGCCACGGAACGGTGGGAAACCGATGCCCATGATCAGTGCCATATCGGCTTCGGCGGCCGACGCAACGATCTTCTCTTCTAAGCAACGAGCGATTTCGTTCACCAGCGGCAGCATCAAGCGCGCGATGATTTCGTCGGCTTCAAACTCTTTACGCTCAGCAACCACAGGAGCAATTAACTCATAGGTTGTTGGGTCGACGACTTTCTTCGGCTTGCCCTTCTTGTCTTGTTCATAGACATAGAAGCCTTTGCCATTTTTCTGGCCGTAGCGATTATTGTCGAACATGATTTCAGTAGCCGACTGGTAGTCTGGCTTCATGCGATCAGGGAAACCTTCCGCCATAACTTTCGAGGCATGCACGCCGGTGTCAATACCGACCACGTCGAGCAAGTAGGCAGGACCCATGGGCCAACCGAACTTCTCCATGACTTTGTCGATGGCTTGGAAATCAGCACCATCGCGCACCATCATGTCGAAACCACCGAAGTACGGGAACAACACGCGGTTGACCAAGAAACCGGGGCAGTCATTGACCACGATCGGTGTTTTGCCCATTTGCTGTGCCAATTTCACCGTCGCAGCGACGGCTTCATCGGAGCTTTTCTCGCCACGAATCACTTCAACCAACGGCATCATGTGCACTGGGTTGAAGAAGTGCATGCCGACAAAGTTTTCCGGACGCTTCAGCGATTTCGCCAAATGTGTGATGGAAATGGTCGAGGTGTTCGATGCCAAAATGGTGTCATCTGTCACCAAGCCTTCGACCTCAGACAGCACCGCGGCTTTCACCTTGGCATTTTCCACGACGGCTTCAATGACAATGTCGACGCTGCCGAAATCACCGTAGTTCAGCGTTGGGCGAATGCTCGACAGCACTTGACCCATTTTCGCTACGGTTAAGCGGCCTTTAGCGACTTGGTTAGACAGCAGCTTCGTAGCCTCGCCCATGCCCAAGTCCAGCGCTTCAGTGCGAATGTCTTTCATGATGATCGGCGTGCCTTTGCTCGCCGACTGGTAGGCGATACCGCCACCCATAATGCCTGCGCCCAACACGGCCGCCTGCTTGATCACTTTCGCCGATTTTGCCGAATGCTTTTTCGTGGCTTTCTTCACGGCTTGATCAGCCATGAACAGGCCGATGAGCGCGTTGGCTTGTGGCGTTACTGCGGCTTTCGCAAAGCCCGCGGCTTCGACTTTCATCGCGTCATCACGGGTCATGCTGGCATGCTTTTGCATGGCTTTAACGGCCAACACCGGCGCTGGGTAGTTGCTGCCGGCTTTGCCAGCGACAACGGCCATCGAGGTGTTGAACGCCATCATCTGCTCCATCATATTGAGCTTGACGGGTGCCAGTTTCTCGGCCTTTTTAGCTTTCCAGTCGAGCTTTCCAGCAATCGCCAAACCCAATAGGTCAATGGCGGCATCGCGCAGCATTTCAGGGGCAACCACGGCATCAACGCCGCCATCTTTCAAGGCGGCATCAGGGCGTTTTTCGCTACCACCGGCAATCCATTCCACCGCGTTATCGATACCGATGACACGGCTCAAACGCACGGTACCGCCAAAGGCTGGGAACAAGCCCAGTTTCACTTCGGGCAGACCGACTTTGGCGGATGAGGACATCACACGGTAATCGCAGGCCAGGCACATCTCGAAACCGCCACCTAAGGCGATGCCATTGATCGCAGCAACCGTTGGCACATTGATATCTTCAAACGCGCTGAAAACGGCCGCCGCTTTTGCCGTCCACTCCACAACGCCAGCTTCGCCATTGGCAAATAGCGGGCCAAATTCTGTGATGTCTGCGCCAACAATGAACACACCTTTAGCGGAACTGACCAACACGCCTTTGATGCTGCTATCGGCCTTGATGGCGTCTGTCGCAGCGGCTAACTCGTTGACCGTTAGAGCGTTGAATTTGTTCACCGACTCGTTGGCGAGATCGAAGGTGAGCTCAGCGAGGCCATTATCCAGCGCTTGCACGCGAATGGCCGATCCCGAATAAATCATGCAGTGATCTCCAATGTCAGGGGATGACACGCGCCACAGTCGCAACACGCGGCTGTATTACGGCGAGTGACCCGAGTTTACTTATTCTGAAAGGTTTTGGCAGGAACCTGCCCCGCCATCGCCCGTCTATTTGTGACCCGTGGGTCAGTGCTTCGCCGACTTAGCAGGCTTTACCGCAGCCGCCTCATCAGCCTTTTCTTCCTCTTTATCATCATCTTTTTCAGCATCATGCCAGACCGCAAAGCGCTCACTGACGGCGGCAAAGACACTGCCCTCAGGGTATTCGCCCTCGTCATTGGCAATACCGGCTGGCAGCCCCAGCAACAACTCAATGGCCTCTTCCACACGGCTAACCGCATAGATACGAAATTGCCCAGCGGCCACCGCGGCACGCACATCATTGCGCAACATCAAGTGCCGGACATTCTGCACCGGAATGATTACCGCTTGCTCGCCGGTTAAGCCCTTGAGCTGACAGGCGGCAAAATAGCCCTCAATTTTTTCATTCACACCGCCAATTGGCTGCACATCACCAAATTGATTGACCGAACCGGTGATGCCAAACGCCTGCCGCACGGGCAGTCGGGCGATAGCTGAGAGTAAGCCACAGAGCTCGCCAAGCGAAGCACTGTCGCCATCGACGCCCGAATACGACTGTTCAAAGGCAATATTGGCGGCAAAACGTAACGGATGCTCAGCACCGAACTGCGCCTTTAAATAGCTGGTGAGGATCATCACGCCCTTGGAGTGAATGGCGCCACCGAGCTCAACATCCCGCTCAATGTCGGTGATCTCACCGTTACCATAATGCGCGGTGATTGAGATGCGTGAAGGTAGGCCAAAGCTGGCATCGCCGTAGCTCACTACGGTTAAACCGTTGACCTGGCCGATCACCGAGCCGGAGCAGCTAAACAGCTGACTACCCTTTTCGATGTCCTCTAAGTACAGGCGGCGAATGCGGTCGTGGCGGCGCTCACGCCCTTGCAAGGCATGGGTGATGTGCTCACTGCTAATAATCTCGGCCTTGGCCTGTAGCGCCCAGTAGTTCGACTCGCGCAGCAAGTCGGCAACGCCGCGGGCATGCAGCGAGAGCAAGCTTTGATCATCAGAGGTACGGGCACTTTCTTCAATCAAGCGCGCGACACCCGAACGATCCAGCGCCAACAAGCCTTCGCGGTTGGCGATATCGGCCAAGAAATGTGCATAGGCCAGTTCATTTTCTGGCGTGCGCGGCATATCCGACTCAAAGTCAGCGCGCATTTTGAACACGGTTTCTAGCTCGGGATCGAACTCTTGCAACAGATAAAAAGTCTCGCGATCGCCTAAGAGCACGAGCTTCAAATGCAGTGAAATTGGGTCAGGTTCAAGCGACACCGTACCGGTGAGCGTCAGCATTTGCTCAAGTGACGAGAGCTTTAGGCTTTTCGCGCGCAAGGCGCGCTTCAAGCTCTGCCACGCGTACGGGTGCTCCAAGACCTGCTCGGCCTCGATCAATAAGAAGCCGCCATTGGCTAGGTGCAGCGCGCCCGGACGAATCAACGTGAAGTCGGTGGCCACTGTACCCATATAGGTGACTTGCTCAACATGACCCAATAAGTTGTAGTGCGTCGGCAAGTCTTCAAAAATCACGGGCGCGCCGGCTTTGGGATCGTGACTAACCACGGCATTGACCTGATAACGCACGGGCGGCAGCTGTTCGCCGGCCTGCCCCACCGACACGGTAGCATCCTGGTTTTCTTCGGCGTTTAGCACGAGTTCCAAGTGCGTCAGCAAGTCGGCTTTATAGGCCTTTAAATACGTGAGCAGACGCGCGTGTTCGGCATAGCGCTGCTGCAGCTTAACCAATAACGGTTCCAGTACGGCACGCGCGACTTCATCATTGAGCTTGTCGAGTTGCTCGCGATGGCGCTCCTCTGCCTGATCGAGCTTGCGCGCGACTTTGCCTAGGCGTTTGTCCATCTCGGCAATGGCCAGTTTGAGCAGCGCGCGCTGTTCGCTGGAGAGTTTGCCATGCGCGTCTTCAGCCATCACATCGCCATTGGCATCCATCGGCGAAAAGCCATAGCCGCCGGGCGTGCGTAATACCAGCTTCACCCCTTGCTTCTCGCCAAGGCGGCCCAGCTGCGCGAGAGCATCTTGCTGAACGCGGGTAATCTGCGATTTTAAGCTTTCACGACGCTCTTGGTAGCGATCACTCTCAAAGGCAGTCACGATGCGGCTAGATAATTGACGCCAGAGCTTGTGCACATCTACGCGAAAACTCGCGCCCATGCCTGCTGGCAGCTCGATGGCCTGTGGGTAGCGCGGATCATGGAAATTGTTGACATAGATCCAGTCGCTAGGCGCAGGCATAGACTTCGCCACACCATCTAAGTAGCGGCGAATCATGGTGCGCTTACCTAGACCATTATTGCCGATAGCAAAGACGTTATAGCCATCATGTGGCATGGCCACGGCCATCTCGACCGATTCGCGGGCACGCTCTTGGCCGAGGAAATCGGTCATCGGCTTTAAGCGCTTGGTGGTGCGAAATGGCAAGTTTTTCAGCAGTGTCGGGCAATAGAGTTGGCTCAGTAACAGAGGCTTCATACGCCAGCTCCTGTAACGGAAGGAAGTGCATAGGTGCCCGTAGCTTGCGCCACGAGACTGTCATCAGTGCTGGAGCGGATATGTACATCAATCACCGCCGCACGCCGCCCTAAGCGCAAAAAACGAGCCTCGGCAATTAAGTCAGCCGGCGCAGGTTTTTGCAAAAAATTGATATTGAAGTTCTGCGTTACCGCCAGCGCAACAGGGCCTAGCGTGGCTAAAATAATCGCATACATGGCGGTATCGGCCAGCGCCATCATGGTTGGGCCCGACAAACTGCCGCCTGGGCGGAGCTGATCGTCGCGATAGCGTAGGCGCACCGTAGTGCTCTCACTCGTCACCGCAGCCACCACGCAACCAGACTCGGCATAGGCCGGCAGACCAGCAGAAATAAATTGATCGACCTCAACCGCCGTCATCTTCATAGCATGCATCTCAAAAAATCTTTCCGCAGTTTGCCATAAGCCGCCGCCTTTCTCCCATGGGCAATCGCAATCTTTGGCCGAGTCGGCCGATTTCACCGCGATCAGTCGTAGATAGTTGCGCGCGCACTTCGTAAACTACGCGGCTATATGCGATGCGCGCCTTTTACCTAAGCACCGCCCAATACACCGCCTAATCGAGAGCCTCGCCATGCGCGCCAGTCAGACCCTGCTTGCCACCCTCCGTGAAACGCCTGCCGATGCCGAGGTGATTTCGCATCAGCTCATGTTGCGTGCTGGCATGGTTCGCAAGCTCGCCAGCGGCCTCTATAACTGGCTGCCGCTAGGCAATCGCGTGCTGAAAAAGGTCGAGCGCGTTATTCGCGAAGAAATGGACCGCGCCGGTGCGTTAGAAGTGCTGATGCCGGTGACCCAGCCCATTGAGCTTTGGCAGCAAACCGGTCGTGCCGAACAATACGGCCCCGAGTTGCTGCGCTTCAATGACCGCCACGGCCGCCCCTTTGTGCTCGGCCCCACGCACGAAGAAGTCATCACCGATCTCGCGCGCAATGAACTGCAAAGCTATAAGCAGCTGCCCATCAATTTCTACCAAGTGCAGACCAAATTTCGTGACGAAATTCGCCCGCGCTTTGGCGTCATGCGCTCACGCGAATTCATCATGAAAGATGCCTACTCCTTTCACATTGATCACGCCTCGCTAGAGCAAACTTATCAGATCATGTACGACACCTACTGCCGTATATTCACGCGCCTGGGTCTGAATTTTCGCCCCGTGCAGGCCGATACCGGCTCCATTGGCGGTACCGGTTCGCATGAATTTCATGTGCTAGCCGATAGCGGCGAAGATGACATCGCCTTCTCTGATGCCTCCGATTACGCCGCCAACGTGGAAATGGCTGAGGCCTTAGCGCCCGCCAGCCCACGTGCCGTTGCCGGACAAGTCATGCAGGCTCAAGCAACGCCGACACAAACGCTGTGCGACGAAGTCGCCGCTTTGCTCAATGTCGCGCTCACCCAGGTGATCAAATCGGTAGCCGTTGTAGCGCCGCTGCCCGTCGATGCCGAGACCTTAAAGGCCAATCCGAAAGCACAGCCAGGCCAACGCTTTTTCTTAT
>JBDSQT010000202.1:0-5379 GCA_039929665.1 Paraperlucidibaca sp. | reverse complement strand
GACACAGGTGTCGCGCCTGGCATGCCGTTGGTTAACGAAGTCATCATTGGTCTGAAAGACAAAGATAAGTTCAACGCCAGCCAGCCAAAAGACGATGGTCAGTTTATTGACTACGTGACTAACCCTTCGCTGCCATTTTTGATCGAAGCGCTTTTCGCAACAAAAGCCCCCACCAACTTTCCGCGTACTGATTTAATCGCGGCGTTTTTGACTGGCCTGCCTAACTTGAACCAACCCGTTGGAGTAAAAGGCGCAGAGATGCTTCGTCTTAACACCAGCATTGCTGCCAAAGCAGCTGTCAATCAATCGCGTTTAGGCGCGTTAGCGGGAGATACTGCCGGCTTCCCCAATGGCCGTCGCCCAGGCGATGATGTTGTGGATATCGAGCTGCGCGTGGCCATGGGTGCTTTGAGCCCTAGGGATATTGCGCCTTCAGGCGGCTTGGGCTTCACCGATGGCGCTCTGCAAGAAGCTGCGCAATTTGATAACACCTTCCCCTACCTGAAAATGCCGATCCCCGGCGCTGTAACTGCAAACTAAAGGAGAGTGGTCATGACAACCCATACCAAACTCGCCCTAGCAGCAGCCGCTGCGCTAACACTGGCGGCCTGCGGCGGTAGCAGCAATAACAACAGCAATGTCAACGATGGTTTTGTTTTACAAGTTCGCGCCTTGCTTGGCGAGATGAGTGAAATACTCGAGCCAGCGCAAGCGCTGTTTGATCGTCTGGTGGCCACTACGCCAGAAACCGGTGAACCTCAAGCGCTATGACCCCATGGCGTACTGCTGTACTGATGCTGCTGACCGTGCCCATTTGCGCGGTCAGCGCTCCTCGTCCGCTGCTAACTCCCAGCGGCGATGATGTGGTGCTGGAAACGCTACCGGCAGGCCCACGCCTGTCGGTAGCGTCATCCACCCCAATTAATTCCACGTCGCGTGAGGCGCTCGGCGCCTCGCTCGATACCATTGCCGGCCTGCTCAGCAGCGCCCGAGCCAGTGGTGATCCGCGCTATTTAGGCTATGCCGAAGCGCAATTAAAGCCATGGTTGACGCGCTACACCAGCGATCCGCGCGTGCAACTCACTCATGCTCGTTTGCTGCAGGCCAATCACCATTTTACGCCCGCACAGACCATCCTCAATGAGCTAATTATCGCTCACGCCGATGCCTCTGAAGCGGTGTTGTTAAGCGCCTCCATTGCGCAAGTTCAAGGCGATATAGCCTTGGCAACGCAGCGCTGCCATCAGCTCAAAGGTCTAGCCATGCTGCCCTTTGCACTGATTTGCCAAGCCCAAGTAGATGGCGTCAGCGGGCAGGCTAAAACAGCGCTGGCGGCGCTGCAAAAAGTGCCTGCCAAAGCCCTGGGCTTTACACCTCAACAGGCAACTTGGTGGTGGCTTAGCCAAGCCGATATTGCTGACCGGCTCGGTCTCAGTGAACGCGCCGAGGCTGCGTTTATAGCTGCGCAAAGCGGCGGAGCCGAAGCCGTAGGCGCCTATGCCGACTGGTTGTATCAGCAGCAGCGCTTTGCTGAGGCAGAAAAGCGGCTGCTGCCATGGCGGCGCCACGATGGTCTGCTCACACAACTAGCACGCGTGCAGCGCCGACTCGGGCGCGCCGAGGCCAGCGCGACTCAAGCGCAAGCCAGCGCCCGTTGGCAGGCCTTTTTGGCGCGCGGCGAACCTGGCCATGAGCGCGAGTTGGCGCTGTTTTATCTCGATGTCACCAAGCAGCCAAACACCGCTCTGCGCTATGCCAAACGCAACTGGCAAAACCAGCGCGAGACTGCCGATTTTCGCATTTATGCGCGAGCAGCTATGGCCACCGAATCGGCCAGCGACCTCGCCGTCTTGCGCGAATGGCAAACCAGCACGGGCTTTGAAGACCTGAGCACCACACTGAAGCCTGCGCCATGAGCTTTCGCATCCTGCTACTGCTCATCAGCAGTGTTTTTAGCCTCAATGCGTGGGCGCACAAAGCTGGCGATAGCTATCTCAATATCGTTCAAGACGGCCCTATCGTGACCGTCGGTTGGGATGTTGCGCTGCGCGATCTAGATGTCTTGCTAGTGCTCGACAGCGACGATGATAAGCAGCTGACTTGGGGCGAAGTACGCCAGCGCTCGGCCGACATCGAGCAGCTGCTTTTGCAAAACCTGTCAATTCGCGCGGGCGATGATGACTGCCGCGTACTCGGTCAGTCGTCGCCACTGGCCATCGTGCAACATAGCGATGGCAATTATGCGGCGCTGCGCTGGCTGATGAGCTGCAACAACGCCGATACCCCGTTAAGCATCGACTATCGCCTGCTCAACGGCATTGATGCGCTGCATCGCGGCCTGCTTACGTTAAGCCGAGAGGGTCAGACGACTTCTGCCGTGCTGCGCCCTGATGTCGGTCCACAGCTCATCGATAGCGATACCAGCCTGTGGACGACCTTTACACGCTTTTGTCGCGAGGGCATTCACCACTTGCTCAGCGGCTATGACCACATACTGTTTTTGCTGTGCTTACTGCTACCCGCCTGTTTAATAGCGAGCAATGGTCGCTGGCAGTCGACTGCGTCATTGCGCCAGTCTTTGTGGCAAACCACCGCCGTGGTGACTGCCTTTACTGTGGCACACTCCATCACCCTCGCTCTGGCCGCGCTGAATATCATCGCGCTACCCTCGCGCTGGGTCGAGTCGGCCATTGCTGCATCCATTGTGGTGGCTGCGATACACACCATCTGGCCCCGTGTTATTCGCTCTCGCGCCTTACTTGCTGGCGGCTTTGGCCTGATACATGGCTTCGGCTTTGCCGGCGTGCTACAAGGCCTACCGCTCACTACGGGGCCTAGACTGTCGGCGCTGGCCGGCTTCAATGTTGGCGTCGAGCTGGGTCAGCTGAGCATCGTACTTATTGCTTTCCCTGTGTTGTGGTCGCTTCGACACAGTGCTTTTTATAATCGTATTTTGCTCCCCCTCATCGCCGTGCTGATCGCCCTAGTGGCAACACTCTGGCTTTTGCAGCGGATTTTTCTGTGGCAACTCATTCCGGGGTAAACATGGCTGCCGATCTGGCTCAGCTCATTGCGGCAACTGCTGAAGGCGACAGACGCGCCTTCGAAGATTTATATCAAGCCACTTCACCCAAGCTTTATGCCTTGGCCATCTCGGTTCTGCGCAATCGCGACCACGCACAAGAAGTATTGCAAGAGGCCTACATCAATATTTGGCGCTCGGCAGCGACTTACAACATCAGCAAAGGCAGTGTGCAAACGTGGCTCAATGTCATCGTCCGGCATCGCTGTATAGATCGCATTCGCCACGCTCCAGCGCCCACTGAAGAGCTGTCGCTGCTGGATTGGTCAAATATCGAAGCCAGCGGCCCATCGCCGCTGCAACTGGTGCAGGCCGATGCAGAAGCCGTTGATCTCGCGCGCTGCATGCACGGGCTTGGAGCTCCGCAACAGCGCGCCTTGAGCTTGTCATTTTTTCATGGCCTAACGCACCGCGAGTTGGCTGAAAAACTCAAATTACCTTTAGGTTCAGTAAAGTCGCACGTACGTCGCGGCTTGGAAAATCTGCGGAGATGTCTACATCATGCAACTCTCTAAACAAGCGCAATCGCTCATTAGCGGTGAATACGCGCTCGGCTTGCTACCGCCGACGGTTGCCAAACGTTGGCAACGATTAATGGCTGCGCAGCCGGAGCTCGCCGAGATGACCGCACAGTGGCAGCAACAATTAGCACCCATGGCCGAATGGATTCCTGAGCAAGAGGTACCGCAGTCGTTGTGGGAAGGTATTGAGGCTGAACTATTTGGCTCGGCAAGCAATGTCTTAGTGCTTAAAAAGCGTCCGCGCGCGCTTACTGCAACTTGGTTGGCTGCCGCAGCGATGGCGGCTGGTGTGTCAATTTGGCTGGCGCTGCCGAGCCTGATGACGACACATCCAGAAAGCTCGTTCAGCACATCGGCACACGCACTGGCCACCTTAAGCAACGAGCAAAACTCGGTGCAGTGGCAGGTGTTATTAAGCGATGCCAATACCCTGCGCCTTCAGGTCAGCTCGAACTGGTCACCAACGCCATCACGCAGCCTTGAACTGTGGGCGATTGATGCCAGCGGCACGCCGAAATCACTGGGCTTGGTTACGCTCACCGATGATCAGGCGACGCTAAAGCTCTCTGCTAATCAGCAGCGTAATTTGCAAACAGCCACCCTGCTAGCGATCAGTGAGGAGCCTGCTGGCGGTTCGCCCACAGCGCTACCTACTGGCCCAGTGCTATTTACAGGCAAACCCACGCGCAGCTGATCATCTCAGCGGCCTAATGCCTAGCGCAGTTGTAGCGTCTCTTACCGAGGCTGCTACACTGCGTTTTTTGCTTTGCAGGACTGCCGCATGCGCATCATCTCCGCCAATCTCAACGGCATTCGCTCCGCTGCCAAAAAAGGCTTTTTCGACTGGCTTATCGAGCGTAGTGGCGCAGACGTGGTGTGCATCCAAGAAACCAAGGCGCAAATTCATCAGCTCGATGATGCCGTGTTCAATCCCGTAGGCTGGCATCGCCATTTTTTCGATGCCATAAAACCTGGCTACGCCGGCACCGCCATTTACAGTCGTCGCCAGCCCGATGCCGTGCGCACGGGTTTGGGATTTGAGGTCTGCGATACCCAAGGGCGCTGGATTGAAGCACAGTTTGGTGAACTCACCGTGGTGTCGCTTTACTTGCCCTCAGGCTCTGCCAATGACCAAGCTCAGGCGCGTAAAGACATCTTCCTCAGCGAACTCATGCCCCTGTTGAAGGCGCGCCAAGCGGCGGGCGAGCACATGATTATTTGTGGCGACTGGAACATTGCGCACAAAGAAATCGATCTGAAAAACTGGAAGGGCAATCTGAAAAATTCAGGCTTTCTGCCGCACGAGCGCGCGTGGCTCACAGCACTGCTGGATGATGCAGGCTTTGTCGACGCCTTCCGCCTAATCGACCAGCGCAGTGAGCGCTACACGTGGTGGAGTAATCGCGGCCAAGCCTATGCCAATAACGTTGGATGGCGCATCGACTACCACATCATTAGCGAGAACTTGCGCGAGCGCGTAACAGCCGCAGACATTTACACGGATGAGAAGTTCTCCGATCATGCGCCCCTAATTATCGACTTCTCCGACTGAGCTGATCATGGCCATACCCGACAAAACTACCCTCGCGCGCTGGCGCCAAGATATTTCCTTCAATGCCACACTGCGCGAACACACACTGCGCTTCACCACAACCTGGGGTATTTTCTCGCCCGAAAGTATCGACGCCGGCACCCAGCTCTTACTCGACCTAATGGATGTGCCGGAAAACGCCGACTGCCTAGACATCGGCTGTGGCTATGGTCCGATTGGCATGG
>JBDSQT010000201.1:0-4594 GCA_039929665.1 Paraperlucidibaca sp. | reverse complement strand
CTAAAGAGACGGTAAAAAGTACTCCTGTGCGCGTCGCTGAGGTTAAGCAGCAGGCCATCCAGAACAAACCATATGCGGAGTATGGCAATCAGTCAAAAGCAACCACTGAACGCTACGCCAGCTGCGTCGATTGCGGTGTGGTGACAGGCATCACGCCGATTGCCGCAGCTAACGGTCCGACCGGTATTGGTGCGGTGCTTGGTGCGGTCGCCGGCGGCGTCATTGGCCATCAGATTGGTGGCGGTAACGGCCGTAAGATAGCCACCGTAGCCGGTGCCTTGGGCGGCGCGTATGCCGGTAATCGCTACGAGAGCAGCCGTGTCAGTGGTTATGAAATGTCCGTACGCCTCGATAGCGGCGAAGTGCGCAGCATCCACTACGACAACAGTCCCGGCTTCTCTGTGGGCGATGCGGTACGCATTGCTGGCGGGCAGGTAGTGCGTCGCTAAGCACGTAATCATGCAGCCTAGCTAGCCGAGACAGTCAGCTCGCTAGGCATAATCCAGCGCCAAAAAACAAAAAGGCCTTTAGTTCGCTAAAGGCCTTTTTGTATGCCACTGCCATATTTTCACAAACAGCGTATTAGCGATCCGGCAGCGTGATATTGAGCTCCAGCACCGAGCACGTGCCTTGGCTATCGAGCTCCACATGCACCTGATCTTCAGTGATCGGCACGTACTTACGAATCACTTCTAAAATATCGCGATGCAGCTGCGGCAAGTAGTCTGGCTGCGAACGCTGACCACGCTCGTGCGCGACAATGATCTGCAGGCGCTCTTTTGCCATTGATGCCGTGGTGGGCTTTTTCTGAGCCCGGAAAAATTCCATGAAACGCATGTCAGCCTCCAAAAAGTCGCTTCAAGATGCCTTTTTTCTGCACCTCTAAAAAGCGGTGAGGCATGTCAGCGCCGAGCAAGCGATCAACGGCGTCGCTATAGGCTTGGCCAGCATCGCTTTCAGCGTCAAAAATTACCGGCACGCCCTGGTTCGAGGCCTTCAGCACAGCCTGCGACTCTGGGATAACGCCGAGCAGTTTGATCGATAAAATTTCTTCTACGTCCGTGACCGAGAGCATTTCACCGCTTTCAACACGAATCGGGTTATAGCGCGTCAGCAGCAAGAACTCTTTGATCGGCTCACGATTTTCTTCAGCGCGCTTAGACTTACTCGACAGCAAGCCCAACATACGATCTGAGTCACGCACCGATGACACTTCAGGATTGGTCACCACTACGGCTTCATCGGCAAAATACATGGCCATGTGCGCGCCTTTTTCAATGCCCGCTGGCGAGTCGCAAATGACGAAATCGAACTGCGCAGAGAGCTCGTTCATCACACGCTCAACGCCGTCAATAGACAGCGCATCTTTGTCGCGAGTTTGACTGGCAGCCAGTACATACAGGTTATCTAAGCGCTTATCTTTGATCAGCGCCTGATTGAGACTGGCATCACCTTGCACCACATTGATGAAGTCATACACCACACGGCGTTCACAGCCCATGATGAGGTCCAGATTACGCAGACCAACATCGAAGTCGACTACGACGGTGCGATGCCCACGCATGGCTAACCCAGTACCAATAGCGGCACTCGTGGTGGTCTTGCCTACCCCACCTTTACCTGACGTTACGACGATAATTTTTGCCACAAAAGATTCCTCAAAAGCTTGAACGAGCTATGCCCGCCAGTATTGTTCAAAGGTCGTACAGGTTCAACACATCATCACTCAAACTCAGCCGCGCGGCCTTGCGCCAATGCGCATCTGTACGCAAATCATCGGCAACACGATAGCGCCCTGCAATAGACACCAACTCCGCTTCCAGCGACTGGCAAAACACCTGCGCCGTGATGTCGCCCTGCACGCCCGCCAGCGCGCGACCACGCAAGGGGCCGTAGATATGAATATGGCCATCGGCCAAAACTTCAGCGCCGGCGCTGACCGGTGCCAGAATGATTAGATCACCTGCCGCGTAGATTTGCTGGCCGCCGCGCACTGGCTGCGTGATGACTTGCGTGGCCGCGCGCACCACACTCGCGGCGGGTGCGGCTTGCTCGGGTTCAACAGATACACGGTGACCATCGGCATCGTAAGTTTTCTCAGCGCTTTTCGGGCGCAACGACGCCAACACCGGCAGTCCAACTGAAGCCAAGGCCTCGTGCATGGTTTTCGGCGCGCGCAAACCCACCAAGCTCACGCCATGCGACTGACATAACGCCACGATGGCCGCCCAATCCGCGCTGGCATCGACTATTTTTTCAACACTCAAAATGACCGGCGACTGCTGCAACCATGCGGCGGCATCGAGCGTGCGCGCGGCTAGCTGCGTTTTAATCTCGGCGAGATTCGCCGACTGCAATTCCAGCACGGTCGCGGTAAATGAACTGCCCTTGAGTTGAAATGCTGCAGATGCGTCGAAAACAGCGGAAGAAGCCATAGCTGAGGATCAGTAAAAGCGAAGCGTGTATTGGAAACGAGGCGGCGCAGGCATGCAAGCCAAACGCCGCACTTGTCGCGATAAATGGGCGAAAATTCGTGAATTAGGCGTGTGTTTTCAGCAGCACATTAACCTTATCGATATAGGCCTGCTCAGCCGCGGTTGAGCTCATGCCTTTCAGCGTAGCCCAAGCATCGAATTTGGCACGATTGATCATATCGAACATACCGGGGCGGCTACCGCTAGCATCGCCTTGACTGGCCTGCTTGAAGTGCGCATAGAGCGCGAGCATGTCGTCATTGCCAGGACGCTGGGTCAGCGTTTTTACGTCTTTTTGGGCTTGTTCAAAGGCGCTCATGGCCAGTCTCCATAAAAATAAAAAGAGTCGGTGAAAGTAATCGGGTTACACACAGCCCGCCTGCTCGCCAACACTACCAGCAGTTGCTCATTTGCGCACCAGCCATTGCCGGCGGCAGCGAACGCTAACATTAAGCTTCCTTATCTGTAGCTGTGGCGACTAAGGAGTAGCTTCTCCTGCTACTGACACTCACAGCGCATCAAGCGCTTCGCTCAAGCGCCCAACACCGATCACTGTCATGCCCTTAATCGCCTGCTTTGGCACATTGCCACGCGGCACAATGGCGCGCGTAAAGCCGTGCTTAGCTGCCTCCTTCAGGCGCTCTTGGCCATTCGGTACTGGGCGTATTTCACCGCTTAAACCAATCTCACCAAACACCACCAGATTGCTATCAAGTGCCTGACCCCGCAGGCTCGATGTCACCGCCACTACCACGGCCAAGTCTGAGCCCGTCTCCAACACCTTCACGCCCCCGACGACATTAACAAAGACATCCTGGCCTTGGCTGGAAATACCCCCATGGCGATGCAATACCGCTAATAACATCGCTAAACGGTTTTGATCTAAGCCCACCGCCACCCGACGTGGATTACTAAAGGCGTCATCGACCAAGGCCTGCACCTCGACCAATAGCGGGCGCGTGCCTTCACGAGTAATCATCACCACTGAGCCTGGAATAGGCTGGTCGTAACGTGATAGAAAAATCGCCGAGGGGTTCGATACTTCCCGTAGGCCGCGATCAGTCATGGCAAATACACCGAGCTCATTGACTGCACCAAAGCGGTTTTTCACGGCGCGAATCAGGCGAAAACGCGAGTCCGCCTCGCCCTCAAAATACAATACGCAATCGACCATGTGCTCGAGCACGCGAGGGCCGGCTAAGGTGCCCTCTTTAGTAACATGACCGACCAAAAATAAAGCACAGCCTGAGCGTTTCGCATAGCGCGTCAGCAATGCCGCTGACTCGCGAATTTGTGACACGCCACCAGGTGCTGAGTTCAATGTGTCGGTATAAAGCGTTTGAATTGAGTCCACGACTAAGATCCGTGGGCGCTCGTGTTCAGCGGTGGCAATGATGGTTTCGACCTGCGTTTCGGCCATCACGCGGAGCTTGTTAAGAGGCAACTCCAAGCGTCGACCGCGCATCGCTACTTGCGATAACGACTCTTCGCCAGTGATGTATAAGGCCGGCAAGCTTTGCGCTAAATGCGTCAAGGTTTGTAGCAAAATCGTCGACTTGCCAATGCCAGGGTCGCCGCCGATCAACACCACCGAGCCGGTGACCAGTCCGCCGCCAAGAACACGGTCGAGCTCAGATAAGCCAGTGGCAATACGCGGGGAGTCTTCGCTAGCGATGGCATCGAGGACACTGACTTGCGCCGCTGTACCGGCATAGCCGACCGTCCGTGCAGTCGCCTTGCTAACGACGGCTCGCTGCTGCTCAGAGAGCGTGTTCCACTCACCGCAGTCGGCACATTGACCAGCCCATTTGCTCGCCTCGGTGCCGCAGGCGCTGCACACATACACGCTACGCACTTTAGCCATGAGTCGACGCCTCATCACCAGACTCAACGGCATGTGGCTTTAATGGCAGCGCGGGCCGCTCCACGCGCGACGTCAGGCGACAAAACAACTCATAGCTAATCGTACCAGCGGCACAGGCGACCTCGTCAACGGGCAGGCCCTCGCCCCAGAGCACAACCTCATCACCCACTGCCACCGCAGCGTCGTCAACCTTCACAGTAATCATGTCCATCGATACCCGACCAACAAGCTCGAAGCGACGCCCGCTAATGAGTAC
>JBDSQT010000200.1:0-5336 GCA_039929665.1 Paraperlucidibaca sp. | reverse complement strand
CGCTTTCAACGGCCACACCAAAATTTAAGCAAATCGCTTTGGCATGACCGATATGCAGGTAGCCGTTGGGCTCAGGCGGAAATCGCGTGATGAGTTGAGCGGTTTTGCCGCTGGCAAGATCGTCGGATATACGGGTTCGGATGAAATCGCTAGCTTCTAACATGGTCTGACTGGCAAAATTAAAGCAGGGAGTTTACCCCGCGGCTTGTCAGCCACTCAACCAATAAGGCGCGTTTACCGCCGCTAATCATTTGGAGCACTCGCATGAAGGTTGCGCTTAACACGAACTACGGTCGTATTGTTTTAGAACTAAATGCCGAAAAAGCCCCGAAAACCGTGGCTAACTTTGTCGAATACGTAACAAGCGGCCACTACACCGGGACGATTTTCCATCGCGTCATCGACGGCTTTATGGTTCAAGGCGGCGGTTTCGATGAAAAAATGAAACAAAAGCCCACCAATGCGCCGATTCAAAACGAAGCCGATAACGGCCTCACCAATGACATCGGCACAGTCGCCATGGCACGCACCAATGATCCACACTCTGCATCGGCACAGTTTTTCATCAACGTTGGCAACAACGGCTTTCTGAACCACAGCGGCAAAAACTCACAAGGCTGGGGCTACGCGGTGTTTGCTAAAGTCAGCGAAGGCATGGACGTGGTCAACAAAATTAAAGATGTGGCAACAGGCACTACCGGCGGCCACCAAGACGTACCGCGCGATGGCGTGGTGATCGAGTCGGCTGAAGTCATCGCGGAATAAGCGATGAGCCAAACACTGCTGGTCTCCGATGTGCACATCAGTGCCGACCTCACGCGTGTCAATGCGGGCTTTATTGCGCTGCTCGACACGCTACCGGCCGATTGCCATCGCGTCATCGTGCTTGGCGACTTGTTTGAGGTGTGGGTGGGCGATGATTTTGCCTCGCCCACGCTCGCGGCCGTGGAGACAGCGTTTAAGCGTCTGTCTGCGCGTGGCGTTGAGCTGCTGTTTTGCCACGGCAACCGAGACTTCCTGATGGATGCTGGCCCCGCCGGTAGTGAGGCGTTTACTACGCGTGTAGGCGGTCGCTTGATGGCCGAACACGAAGTAATCGACCTGCATGGCACACAGACGCTGCTCATGCACGGCGACCAACTCTGTACTGAAGATAGCGCCTATATGGCGTTTCGGGTGCAAGCGCGTAGCGATGCTTGGCAGCAAGGCATCCTCTCGCAACTGTTAGAGCAGCGCGTTCAGCTCGCCGAGTTTTGGCGCATGCAAAGCCAGGCCGCCAATAGCAATAAGCCGGAAAACATCATGGATGTTACCGATAGCGAAGTGGTTAGGGTGTTGACGGAGGCTGCTGTGGTAACGCTGGTGCATGGCCACACGCACCGCCCGCAACATCACCGGCATGTTCTGGCTGATGGCCATGAAGCAACGCGCTTTGTGCTAGGCGATTGGCGTGAAGCAGAAGGCTTGGCGGTGATTGCTTGGGCCAATGACAGCGGCATTCATCTGCACGACTTTCGCTTTTAGTAGTCAGTCACAACGCTGATTAGCTGTGCTTTCTCGGGGATAAATCCAGCAGATTATGGACATCCTCGGCGGGATCATGCATCGGGAAAATATCTCCCTCGGGCTGGCCCGCAGGTCCGCGCACGGTCTCCACGAGTGCCAAGACATCGATGGTGCACAGCGATTGAATCGCTTGATCTTGAATGCGCGCATTCACCTCTTTAACGATCTGATCGCGCACCACGGGGTGCACCAGCTTCATTTTATCGAGAACTTCGCTGGGCGGATTTTCGCCGACCAAGACAATATTGACACTCTTGCCGGTGACCAAATGCGGCACTAGGCGCAGCATTACTGGCTCATAGGTTTCGACATCAATATTGACCGTGATGGTGACATCGAGCGCATAACGCAGACTGACGCCAAAAATTTCGACATCCAACTTTAAACTGCCCTGCACGGCTAGCAAAAAGCTGATTTCAGGCAGCTTGGCAAGATTGGGATCAACACGAATATCTTTTAAGGCAAAGACATAGGAAACCACAAAGAGTTCGGCGGGCAATTTTCGGATGGAGCCGGCAATGGTCGACTCTAGTGCCGCCTCAATCTCGGTGCCTATGCGCCGCGCCGTGACCACTTGATGAATAAAGTTGTGGCCAAACTCGGCATAGCTGATTTTCTTCCCCACCGTCACCATTTATGCCTCATTAATTTGTCAGTCATTGCCGCAGTCTAAATACAACATTGGTTTGGCCAACACTAACACGCTAAAAGCGGCCTCGGTGCGCAAAGTTGTCTGCGCAGCCACACCGGCACGGCGCTCAGGGCTGGCTTTATAGGCATAGGGCGTCATCAGTAATAAGTCATTAATGGCGGCTTGGTCGAGGCAAATCTCATAGCGAATCTCCTGCTGCGAGAGCACCTGAAAATGTGCACTGGAGGCGTCGGCAAACTTGCTCGGCTCATGGTCACGAACCTGCTCAAACAGGGCTTCGCGATAGGCAAATAAATGCGCAGGCGCGGGTGTGACGACCACCGCCTGCCCGCCTGGTTTCAGTAAGCGCAGCATCTCGGCGAGCGGTACTGGCGCGAAGATACTGGTCAGCACATCGGCACTAGCATCGGGCAATGGCACCGCGGCGACACTGGCCACCGCGCAACGCAGGCTCGGATAGGTCTTTGCCGCTAGGCGAATGGCCGGCTTGGCAATATCTAGCGCGATAACCTGCTCGGCCACCTGCGCCAACGCCGCACTGTAATAGCCTTCGCCGCAGCCTAGGTCGATGAGCGTCTGACACGGTGCAATCAGTGTGGTTAGCGCATCGCGCAGCGGTTGATAAAAACCTCCGGCTAGAAAACGTCGGCGCGCCTGCAAGCTCTCTAAGGTGTCGCCGGGGGAAAGTGATTTTTTCTGCTGTACCGGCAGTAAATTGACATAGCCTTCGCGCGCAATATCGAAGCAATGGCCGGCGCCGCAGCGATAGCTTTTGCTGATCGACGATGTGCTATCGAGCTGCAAGGAGCGCGCGCCAGCCTGCTCATCTGCCGTCGAAACAGCGGCACACAATGGGCATCGCCACGGCGTCATGCGGCCACCTTTACCGGCGGCATGCCGCTGTGAAAGCGCACTTCAATATCGGGTGTTGAAATCAGCTCAGCCTCCACGACGCGAAAAAATGCCACGCGCGCCTCAATCGGCTCCTGGCTATAGCTCTGCGCCAAACCCAAATAATGCATGAAATGCCTAGCCTCGGAGCGCAATAAAAACCTATAGAAGCGCTTGAGCTCATCGTCGAGATGCTCAGCGATGGCGGCAAAACGCTCACAGGAGCGCGCTTCCACGAAGGCGCCAATAATCATCAGATCGACTAAGTGCGCCGGTTCATACGTCCGCACATGCTGGCGCATGCCGTTGGCATAGCGACTGGCCGACAGCGGCCGATAGCCAATGCCGCGCTTGGCCATGAGCTCGCGCACTTGCTCATAGTGCAGCAGTTCTTCACGGGCCAATTGCGTTAGCTCGGTTTGTAACTGCTCGCGGTCGTTGTAGCGAAACAGCATATTCATCGCCGTACTCGCGGCCTTTTTCTCGCAGTTGGCATGATCTTGTAGCAAGGTCGGTAGGTCGGCCGTCGCCGCACGCACCCACGCATCGGAAGTAGCAACGCCGAGAAAATCGCGCACGGGCTGAAGGAAATCAGAACTCATGGTCAAGCCGTCGTCAAAATCAGATGGCCGGCAGTATAGCGAATGTCGCGAAGGGCTTGTGAGCTGTCGTGCGCCCCGCTCATGCACAGACAATTTGCCAAAGACACTGTCTTGGAGCAACGCACATCATCGTCTATGCTTGCGCGACGTTAATTAGCAGATCGTCTATGAATCCCTCTCTCTCGCCTCAAGATCTCGCCTTTACAGATCGACTATCGATGGCCGCACTGAAATGGCTGGCCAAATTACCCCTGCCCATGCTGCAGCGTATAGCTCAGCTCATTGGCCATTTTGTCGCGAGCTTCCCCCACACCAGCATGTATCGCACCGTGCTGCGCAATATCGAACGCGCCTATCCCAAACAAAGCCCGCAATGGCACCAGAACACCACCAAAGCCAGCATCGTTAGCACCGCTATGACTGCGTTGGAGTTCGCCAAGACTTGGGGCATGGCGCCGGCCTATAGCCTCGGCCAAATTCGCGATGTGCATGGCCGCGAACTGTTTATGGAGTCTGTGAACTCGGGCGATGGCGTGATGTGCATCGTGCCGCACTGGGGTACTTGGGAATTTATGAATGCCTGGGTCAACGCATCCGTCGCACCGACTATTATGTACAAGCCGGGCAAGAAGCCAGGTGTCGATGCCCTAGTACTTGAAGCGCGTGGCCGTCTAAGGGCTAATATCGTGCCCACCGATGACAGCGGCGTTCGCGCGACCTTCAAAGCCCTGAAAAAAGGCGGCTTCACCGCAATTTTGCCAGACCACACCCCGAACGAAAACGGCGGCATCTTCGCGCCATTTTTCGGCACTTCAACCTGGACCGGGGTGATGGTGCCCAAGCTCATCCAGCGCACCACGTGCCGCGTCATCGTCATGGGCTGCATGCGTCGCCTCGATGGCCAAGGCTTTGATCTCTATATCTTGCCGGCAGACCCTGCCGTGCATGACGACGATCTCGCCACTGCTGCTGCTGCGATGAATCGATCCATGGAAGCGCTGGTGGCGATTGCGCCTGAACAATACCAGTGGACCTATAAGCGCTTTAAGCGAAATGAACACGAGCCAGATTTTTATCGTTTCTGATGTGATGCTTTAGTGGCTTTAGTGCATTTTAGTCGAGTCAAAGGCATTAGTCGGATGACCAACGGTATGCGCATTGCTTATGCGCTTTTGACTGCCAACATCGCCTGTGGCTCACAATACTATCTGTCGATTTAGCAACAACTTAGCCCTGCATAGTCAGGGCTTTTTTATGAGTCTCTGCTAACAGGGGCTGTGCTGTTATAGCTAAGTCTTCTATCTGCACGCATGCATTTCTCTCCGTTAAACCACAAAGCTCAAGCCTAAAACAGTGACTTACCTGCATTGGCCAAGATTAGTGGCATAGCACTATTTGTTTTTGGCCAAGGCCACGTGTTCATGTAACAGTCTGCTCGTAGCCACAGAGCAGGAGCGCGTAATGTCTGTTTTAACCGGATTAAGCGTGGTGACACTGGTTTTGTTTAATGTTTGGGCGCTGATCACGGAGCCGATTGAGAACAACCGCTTTAACAAGTCTACCTAACTCATGTGAGGGCCCTGATAACGAACTCTGCAATAACCACTGATCATCCGACCAGTAAC
>JBDSQT010000199.1:0-3518 GCA_039929665.1 Paraperlucidibaca sp. | reverse complement strand
GTTTGCGCGTTAGCGGCCTTAACCGTCGCTGCCGTTTTTGCGGCTAATACAGTGCTCTGGTTAAGCGCTTGCTCAACCGTTTGGTTAGCAGCAAAAGCTGTCGCGCTTAAACCGGCGACCAACATGCTCGTCGCCATCAGTGATTTTAAAACGGTCATATCAAATCCTTTAATCGCGATGTGGAACGATGATTTCGCGCTGACCATTGCTCTGCATTGCAGACACCACACCCGCGTTCTCCATAGCCTCAACCAAGCGCGCGGCGCGGTTATAGCCAATTTTGAACTTTCGTTGCACAAACGAAATCGATGGGCGCCGTGTTTCCAGCACAAAGGCCAAGGCTTCATCGTAAAGCGCATCTTGCTCGGGATCGCCACCAACATCATCGAAGCCGCCAAAACCGCCCTTGCTGCCGCTCTCACCCTCAGAGCCGCCATCCAGAATGGCATCGATATAGTTGGGCTCGCCACGAGCGCGCCAATCTCCACAAACGCGGTGCACCTCGTCATCGCTGACAAAGGCGCCGTGAACTCGTTCAGTTAAGCTGGTGCCGGGCGGTAAAAACAACATGTCGCCATGGCCCAAAAGCATTTCCGCGCCGCCTTGGTCAAGAATGGTGCGCGAGTCGATGCGCGATGACACTTGAAAGGCAATTCGGGTTGGCACATTGGCCTTGATTAAGCCGGTGATGACATCTACCGAGGGGCGCTGGGTGGCCAAAATCAAGTGAATGCCCGCCGCACGAGCTTTCTGCGCAATACGCGCAATGAGCTCTTCGACTTTCTTACCAACAATCATGATCATGTCGGCAAATTCGTCGATAATCACGACAATATACGGAAGCTTGCCAAGATCTGAGGCTTCCTCTTCGAAGACGTTTTCACCTGGCTTCCACAGCGGATCTTTAATCGGCGTACCGGCGGCAATGGCATCTGCGACTTTCTTGTTATAACCATCGAGATTACGTACGCCAAGCTTAGACATCAGCTTATAGCGCCGCTCCATTTCGGCCACACACCAGCGCAGGGCGTTGGCGGCGTCTTTCATGTCAGTGACCACCGGCGTGAGCAAATGCGGAATCTTGTCGTAGACCGACAATTCCAACATTTTCGGATCGATCATGATCAGTCGCAGATCTTCTGGCGTGGCTTTAAATAGCATGGACAAGATCATGGCATTGACGCCCACTGATTTACCCGAGCCCGTGGTGCCCGCGACCAATAAGTGCGGCATACGCGCCAAGTCAGCAACAATCGGATTACCAGCGATGTCTTTACCTAGCGCTAAAGTCAGCGGACTGGCTTTGGCTTCATAGACGCTGGAGGTCAAAATCTCCGATAAACGCACCATTTCACGATCTTGGTTAGGCACTTCGATGCCCACCACCGACTTGCCTGGAATGACCTCGACCACCCGCACCGAAATCATCGCCATGGCACGTGCTAAGTCTTTGGCAATATTGGTAATACGCGCGACTTTCACGCCCGCCGCTGGCTGAATCTCAAAGCGCGTAATCACCGGACCAGGCTGCACCGCCACCACGGTTGCATCAACATTAAACTCTTTCAGCTTAATCTCGAGCAGGCGCGACATGCTTTCCAGTGCCTCGGCGCTAAAGCCTTTGCCAATCTGTACTTCTGCCGGATCAAGCAAATCCATTGATGGCAGCACGCCCTCACCTGGCGGCGGCGCAAATAGCGGTCGTTGGATCGGCAGTTTTTTCGCCAACTTCACCTGTGCAGCAGGCGCAATGGCAATTTCATGGCGGACACGAGGCGTGTCATTGGCCACAGCTTGCGTATCCGGTGCGGCACGCATAATGGGTGCTTGGCGAACCGGCGTTGTCGTTGCAGCAGGCGTTTTTGGCGCGCTACGTAGGCGCTGCCATAGCACAGCAGCACCAGCCACAATGGCCTGACCTAACCAATACAGCCCGCGCCCAAGCAGCTCACTGGCCTTACCCCAAGCAAACCCTGTAGCCGCAGTAAACGTCACCAACAGCAAGACAATCAAAATTAATGTGCTGCCCAAGAGTCCCGTGGCATGCCACATGCTGGCCCCTAAGGTCTGGCCAATGACGCCACCAGAGGCATTATCGAGACCGTAATCGGGGGCAATAAAATGGATATGGCCCAGTGCCGCCAGCGATAGCAACGCGACCATCCATGCAACAAACTGCGGCAGGCCAATCAACGCACGTTCGGGGCGCCACCACAAAATCACCACGCGCCACAGCATTAATGCAGGGATAGCGTAGGCCAGCGGGCCCAATAGAAAACCCAAGTAATCGGCTAAATGTGCACCCGCGCTGCCAGCGGCATTGCGCAAGGGTGCGTCACCGACATGAGTCCAGGCACTGTCTTCTGGCGAGCGTGTGACCAACGCCAACAAACAAAAGGCGGCGAGCATCAACCAAACAATGGTTTGCACATCCCGGCGGCGCAAGGCGCTAATCGCGAGCTGGCGCATGGGAGCTTGAGTAGCTGGCGTTTGTTTAGATGTGTTGTCAGGCAAAGTGATCGGTCCCGTTGAGCGCATCAGTACTGATACGCTCGCTGTATAAGTGATGCGCCATTGTAACCACACCACACCAAGATGCCATGCTTGCTATACTCAGCATCGAATTTTTCCTCATCACCTTTTGGAGTCAGCATGGCTAGCATTCATCATCGCTTAATTATTCTCGGCTCAGGTCCGGCAGGCTATTCAGCTGCTGTTTATGCTGCTCGTGCCAACCTAAACCCCGTGGTCATTACCGGTATGCAAGCAGGCGGCCAGCTCACCACCACTACCGAAGTCGATAACTGGCCTGGTGATGTCGAAGGACTGACTGGCCCCGCGCTGATGGAGCGTATGCAACGCCATGCCGAGCGTTTTGGCACACAAGTGCTGTTTGATCACATCAATAAAGTCGATCTCAACACCCGCCCCTTTGTACTTACCGGTGATAGCGGCGAATACACCTGCGATGCGCTAATTATTGCAACTGGTGCGTCGGCACAGTACTTGGGCCTGCCCTCGGAAACGGCATTTATGGGTCGTGGCATCAGTGCTTGCGCGACCTGTGATGGCTTTTTCTACCGTGGCCAGCGCGTCATGGTAGTTGGCGGCGGTAATACGGCTGTCGAAGAGGCGCTGTATCTGTCCAATATCGCTGAGCATGTCACGCTGGTGCATCGCCGCAATAAAGTGAAGTCTGAAAAAATTCTGCAAGACCATCTGTTTGAAAAAGAAAAAGCCGGCAAAATTTCCATCATTTGGAATCATGCCTTGGAAGAAGCGTTGGGCGATGACAGCGGCGTCACTGGTGCTCGCCTAGTTTCCGTCAATACGCCGGATGGTAGTGATGGCATTCAACAAGATGTGGCGGTAGCCGGGATTTTTATCGCCATTGGCCATAAACCCAACTCGGATATTTTTGCCGGTCAGCTTGATATGAATAATGGCTATGTCCGTATTCGTAGCGGCATCGACGGTAATGCCACGGCGACCAATGTGCCGGGCGTATTTGCTGCTGG
>JBDSQT010000198.1:0-5447 GCA_039929665.1 Paraperlucidibaca sp. | reverse complement strand
GCGCATGCCGCGTGATGGCCGCATGCCGACACCAATAATTTCTAGTGACTGCTCAGCGACATTGATTTGACCGACCAGACACACCACTTTCGAGGTGCCAATGTCGATCGCCACAATCATAGGTGCTTGTGCGTTATGTGCCATGTTATCCATCCTGGCCACCGAGGGTGACCGAAAGCTACCGTGATATATATTGCTCATTATTGTTCTACCCTGCCTGCCGCCAACCAATCGCCACGCCGTTGCGATAGCGTAAATCCACGCGGGCGATGCTAGTAATCTCGCCCGCCAATTGGCGCTCATAGAGCACCGTAAATCGTTCCAGCTTCGCCAAGGTGTCTTGGCCATCTACCAATACGTTCACGCCATCATTGAGCGTTAACTCCCAGCTCATCCGATCGGTCAAGGTCAATGCCTGTACGCGCAAACCAACTTTTGCCAGCACCGCCGCCATTTCTTGATAGCGCTTCAAGACAAACTGTGACTGCGTCCGTGGACCCGAGAGCAAGGGCAAGTCACTGACACCCGTGGCGCTGCGCGGACGAAATATCGAACCGTCTTCGCTCACTAAACCGCTGGGCTGCCAGCGCGCGACCGCGTGTTTCTCGCGAATGCTAAGTTGCACTGAGTCTGGCCAGTGCCGCGACACTTGCACCTCCGCCACCCAGGGATAACGCTTGGCCGTACGCTGCAAGGCATCTAGGTCCACGGTGAAAAATGTGCCGCGTACTTGCCGCTCAAGCGCGACCTGCAAGTCCTTGCGTTCCAGCTGATGCAGCTCACCGCTAATAGTCACCGCGCGTATCGGCGTATTGAGTTGCCAATCACGCCAGATCACCGATACCGCCATGACCACCACGACAAGGGCAATCACTGATATCAATAGCATGAGCTTTTGCCCTAGCCCTGCTGAAAGCTGCACGCTAGGCCGCCAGCTCAGCAGCGCCCGCCAACGCCCATTGGCCAACATCGGCTCGCGCATAGGCTTCGACTTAGGCCGAGGCACAGCGCCAATAGGGCGGCGGGCGGCACTCATGCGGCATCTCCGCGTTCACGCGTGGCTTGCGCCAAAATCGTCAATACCAATTGCGTGAAGTCAATGCCGCTAGCGGCTGCAGCCATCGGCACCAAGGAATGGTCGGTCATGCCCGGCACGGTATTGATCTCCAGCAACCAAAAACGGCCATCGGCATCACGCATCACATCGATACGACCCCAGCCGCGGGCGCCTAAGACTTGGAATGCCTCGAGTGCCAAACCTTGCAAGGCCATTTCATCATCGGGCAGCAGGCCGCTAGGGATGTTGTATTGCGTATCGTTGCGCTGATACTTCGCCTCAAAATCGTAGAAGTCTGTGGCCGGCACCATACGAATCACGGGTAAGGCACGGTCACCTAAAATCGCCACGGTGTACTCGCTGCCCTGAATAAAGCGCTCCGCAATAACTTCGCTATCGTGCTGAGCGGCAACCTCATAGGCCTTCGCTAGATCTTCTGCGCTATAGACCTTGGCCATGCCAATACTCGAACCTTCGCGCGAGGGCTTGACCATCAGAGGCAGCCCTAAATCGGTGACTACACCGGCGAAATCCATGCCCGCGTATAAACGGCGATAGGTTGGAGTTGGCAAGCCGCAACCGAGCCAGAGCTGCTTGGTGCGCGCTTTGTCCATGCCAATGGCTGAAGCCATTACGCCGCTGCCGGTGTAAGGCACTTGGAATTGCTCGAGCACACCTTGCATGACGCCGTCTTCACCGCCGCGACCATGCAGCACGATAAACGCACGGTCATAGCCCTGCACTTCGACAATGTCGCGCTCGGCGGGATCGAAGCGATGGGCATCGACACCAGCCTCTTGTAGCGCTTTCAACACGGCTGCACCGCTAACTAATGAGATCGAGCGCTCAGCGGCACTACCGCCATAGAGCACCGCCACGCGGCCAAAATTGGGGGACTGGCTCATGCCTTAGCCTCCGTCAAATATAAATGATGCTGTGCCAGCTCCAGAGCAATGCTACCGACCGTGCCAGCGCCTTGAGTAAGTAGGACATCGCCGACTTTCAACAGGCCGGGCAAGATGCTGGCGAGCTCATCGCTGCTCTCAATAAAGATCGGATCGATGAGGCCACGATTACGCACGCTGCGTGCGAGTGAGCGCCCATCAGCGCCGGCAATTGGTTTCTCGCCTGCGCTGTAGACATCGAGCAATAACAAGGCATCGACGCTCGACAGCACCGGCAAGAAGTCCTCGAAGCAGTCGCGCGTGCGCGTATAACGATGCGGCTGAAAAAGCATGACCAAACGACGATCGGGATACGCTTGGCGCGCCGCTGCAATGGTGGCAGCGACTTCACGCGGATGATGACCATAGTCATCAACCAGCTGCACGCCGTGCACGTCGATTAAGCGCTGGAAGCGGCGACCGACACCTTCAAAATCGTTCAAAGCCTTCACCATCGCGACATCACTGGCACCTTCATCGGTAGCCACCGCAATAGCCGCTAGGCTATTTAGGACATTGTGCAGGCCGGGCAAATTCAAGGTCACGGCGAGAGGCTCATGGCCCTCGCGCAAGGCCGTAAAGCGCGTTTGCAAACCATCTTGCTCGATGTCGATAGCACGCACATCATTGCCTTCGTTAAAGCCGTAGGTCACCGTAGGGCGGCCAATTTTTAACAGCAATTCGGTGATAATCGGGTCATCGCCGCAGACCACTGCAAGGCCGTAGAACGGTAAGTTATGCAGAAACTCGATAAAGGTGCGCTTCAGTACCTCAAAGTCGCCACCATAGGTTTCCATGTGGTCGGCATCGATGTTGGTGACGACGGAGACCATGGGCTGTAGGTGCAAAAATGAGGCGTCGCTCTCATCCGCTTCGGCGACAAAATAACGACTGCTACCAAGCTTGGCGTTGGTGCCCGCACTATTGAGCAAGCCACCAATAACATAGGTCGGATCGAAGCCGGCCTCACCCAAAATCGAGGCAATCAAACTGGTCGTGGTGGTCTTACCATGCGTACCGGCAATGGCAATGCCATGGCGATAGCGCATCAGCTCAGCGAGCATTTCGGCACGTCGCACAATCGGCAGACGACGACTCAACGCCGCGCTGACTTCAGGATTGCTGGCATCGATAGCCGTGGACACCACCAGCACATCAGCCGTCTCGATATGCGCCGCATCGTGACCAATAAAAATATGCGCACCTAAATCCTGCAAGCGCTGTGTGGTTTTACTTGCCTTCATGTCGGAGCCGGCAATTTCATAGCCTTGGTTAAGTAAAACCTCGGCAATACCGCACATGCCCGCACCGCCGATGCCGACAAAATGGATGCGATGAATGCGGCGCATCTCTGGGATTTCAATTAAGCGGCTGCGTACGTTGGGGTTCATGCCTCACCTCGTAAAATCGTCTGTACCACGCGGGTGGTGGCTTCTGTTTCGGCCAGCGCACGGGCTTTCTCCGCCATTGCCTGTAAGCGCTCGCGCACCAACAAACCGCGCAAAGTGCTGGCAAATGCCGACACCGTTAAGTCTCTTTGCTGAAATACCAACGCCGCACCGGCATCGCTCAAGTAGCGCGCGTTAGCGGTTTGGTGATCATCGACAGCATGTGGAAAAGGAATCAACACCGAGGCCACGCCGGCAGCGGCAATCTCTGACACTGTCAGCGCCCCACTGCGACAAATCACCAAGTCAGCCCAGCCATACTCAGCCGCCATGTCATCAATAAATGGCAGCACGGAAGCTTCAACGCCGAGCCTGGCGTAGATCGCTTCAGCCGCGCTAGCGTGCTTGCGACCGGCCTGATGGCGAATGATCGGACGCTGCTCAACTGGCAACTCAGCCAAGGCTTCCGGCACTAATTGGTTCAGCGCCACTGCACCAAGGCTTCCGCCCAATACCAAAACCTGAAGCGGGCCTTGGCGCGTGCCGTAACGAAGCGCGGGCACAGCTAACGCGGCAATGTCATCGCGCACTGGATTACCCACGGTGCTGACCTTAGCTGACGCCGCAAAGGCACTCGGAAAGGCCTGTAAAATGCGGGTAGCGAAGCGCGCTAGCATCTTGTTGGTGAGGCCAGCAATGGCATTTTGCTCATGGATATAGAGCGGCAAACCTAGCAGACGCGCCGCCACTCCACCAGGGCCGGTGACATAACCGCCCAAGCCAATGACGGCATCGGCCTGCACGCGACGACACACAGTCATGGCCTGCCAGACTGCGCGCAGCAACTTGAATGGCGCCTGCAGCAATGGCAGCAGACCATTGCCACGCAAACCGCCAACTTTTAAATACGTAATAGCGATGCCAGCTTTTGGCACCACATCGGCTTCAATGCCGCGTGCTGTGCCCAGCCAATGAATGCTCACGCCCTGCGCTTGCAATGCACGCGCTACGGCCAAGGCGGGAAAGACATGACCGCCCGTACCGCCAGCCATCACCACCACCGATTTAACGATAGTCATGTGGGCCTCCTTGACGACTAACAGCGCGCTCTAGCGGCGCACTGGCCTCGGCATCAATGCGCAATAGCACGGCCAAAGCCACAAACATCATCACCAAGCTTGAGCCGCCATAACTCACCAGTGGCAGCGTTAAGCCCTTGGTGGGAAACAGCCCAATATTCACACCAATATTCACCGCCGCCTGAATGCCGATAGTCACTGACAGGCCATAGGCGACATAGCCAGAAAACACTTGGCCGGCACGCTCGGCACGCTGGCCAATGCGTAAACCGGTCATCACTAAGGTGATCATGGCGAGCAACAATAGCATCACGCCCATCAAGCCAAACTCTTCGGCATAGACAGCAAAGACGAAGTCGGTATGCGCTTCGGGCAAGTAAAATAGTTTCTGTACGCTATGGCCCAGACCTACACCAAACCAGTCGCCGCGACCAAAAGCGATAAGGCTTTGCACGAGCTGATAGCCGCTGTTGTATTGATCGGCCCAGGGGTCGGTGAAGGCCATCAAGCGCTTCATGCGATAGGGTTCAGCCACCATGATGGTGGTGGCCGCCAGTAGAATGCTGACCGAAAGACCGATATAGAGTTTCAGTGGCGCACCCGCCAAAAACAGCATCACCATTAATGCGATCACAATGACCATGCTGGCGCCAAAATCGGGCTCAGCGAGCAACAGGCCAACGCTAAATCCCATAAAGACGATGGGCTTGGCAAAACCTAACCAATGCGAACGCACTTCTTCTTGGCGGCGCCACAAATATGCCGCCATCGCCAACACACCAGCAAACTTAACGATTTCGGAAGGCTGGATGGTTAAGCCGCCAATGCCAATCCAGCGCATGCTGCCATTCACACGGCGGCCAATACCCGGCACTAGCACCAGCACGATGAGCAGAAAGGCCAGCACAAATAGCCAATAGCTGTAGCGATTCCAAGTTTCCATCGGCACTTGTGACACCACCGCGCCAACGATTAAACC
>JBDSQT010000197.1:0-10021 GCA_039929665.1 Paraperlucidibaca sp. | reverse complement strand
AATATGCTGTGCCGATGTTGCACCTGCATGACGAAAGGCACGAAAAACAAAATACGCCTGACCTAACACTGCGATGCCAGCACCAGAAAGCGCCGATAACCCTGCTGCCGTACCGCCGACAAGCTGCGCCAGCAGCCACAACGCGACCATGAGCCGTACTTGCCATTTCAGTTGCTGCAGCGCGGGCTGACTCTGCACCAGCGGCTGGGGCTTACTTACTGTCATGACTGACTCATCGTATTCGGCGTGCATACAGCATGCCGTTGGCGTGAAGCGCGTGGATTATAGGGGAATCGAGGGCATTAGGGCAACCGCAGCCCTTAGCCTCTCGTCGAAGAAAGGCCAACTTTTTGTTAAAAAAGCGTGGATTCATCAGTTCGAGTGCTGCTTCGTCTGCTCAGCGCTGCTTTCGGCACGCTGATATTTTTCTCGCAAAGCCATCCGCCGCAATTGTCTGAAGGTCTGCACGGCGTCATCGGCGAGGTTGAAATTGTACAGCACGGCTGGAATAAGTCCGCCCGGCTCGCCAGACCCCCAAAGCTCTACCTTTACACGATGCTCATCAACCGCCGTTACTTTCCAGCGACTCTTTGCACCCAACATCCGCACAACATTTTTTTGCAGCGGATATTTTTCGGCAATCGCTTCTGCCTCAATCACCATGCCATCTTTATTTTTTATTCGTCGGGACAACAACACCGCATCCCGCGGGCGAAATGGATACGGCAAGGTATAGCGCAAATAGATAATCGCCGCGTCGGCTTTGCGGCTAATAATTTTGGCCTGCGTGACCCGAGCCAACCACTCAGGCATTGCGGAAGCATCGGTCAAAATGGCCTCGATGCGCGCCGGCTTACCCTCAAGCACCGTGACCGCATAGATGCCATCAAACTGCGAATTGCTTTGCGCGCGCTGATATACGCGAAGGTCGCGTGCTGTGTCGTTCTTTTTCAGCACCCAATCGCTAGCCTGCGCACCATAGGCCAGTAGCGCTAGCAGAACTACGACCGTAAGGCGCCCAAGCAGCGACTTACTTGATGTGCGCGAGAATGCCATCGAGCTCATCTAGCGAATTATAGGCAATAACCAGCTTACCTTTACCGCGGGCGTTGCAGTTGATTTGTACAGTGGCACCTAAACGCCCCGCGAGATCGTCCTGCAGTTTGCGCACATTGGGGTCTAGTGCTTTGTCACTTGTCGCTGGCTTATTTTCCAGCAAGGCGCGCACCAGCGCCTCGGTATGGCGCACCGATAATCCGCGCTCAATGACCTGCTGAGCTGCAGCGACCTGCTTATTGATTGGTAAGGCAAGTAAGGCGCGCGCATGACCCATGTCGAGATCGCCATGGGCAAGGTTTTTCTTCACCTCTTCATGCAGCCCGAGTAGGCGCATGAGATTGCTGACAGAAGCACGGGACTTACCCACAGCATCGGCAACTTGGCCGTGATTAAGCTTGAACTCCTCAGCAAAGCGCTGCATTGCCAGCGCCTCCTCAAGCGGGTTTAGGTCCTCGCGCTGGATGTTTTCAATCAGCGCTAAAGCAATCGCTGACTCATCACTAATATCGCGAATAAGCGCCGGCACGGTGTCAAGCAAGGCCAGTTGCGCCGCGCGCCAGCGGCGCTCACCGGCAACAATTTCATAGGCCTTATCACCCGTTTTGCGCACCACAATGGGCTGCAAAATTCCTTGCGCTTTAATCGATTCGGCCAGCTCTTGCAGTGCCTCCGGATCCATATCCCGACGTGGCTGATAGCGCCCACGCGACAGCCATTCAACAGGTAGCTGCTGGAACTCACCCTCTGGAGCTTGGCCAGCGGCGACTAACTCGACATCGTCTTGTACTTTCCGCACAGTGCCCAGCAAGGCGTCTAGGCCGCGCCCACCGCCGAGCCCGCGTTTCTTTGCTATTGCCATGAGACTGACATCCTTTAATTAGCCGCGCTTCTGGCGTCGTAGCAGTTCAGTGGCGAGGGCTAAATAAGCCATGGCGCCACGAGAGTTTTTATCGTACTGCAACGCTGGCACGCCATGAGCCGGCGCTTCGGCCAAACGCACATTGCGCGGAATCACGGTATTTAACACGACATCGCCAAAATGACTCATCAGCTCTGCCGACACATCGGTGGCCAGCGTGTTGCGCGGGTCATACATGGTGCGCAAAATGCCGGCAATGCGCAGCGAGGGATTGGCTGTCTCGCGCACACGATCAATGGTTTGCGTCAACGCCGCCAAGCCTTCGAGCGCATAGTATTCGCATTGCATCGGGATAATCACACCCTCAGCCGCCACTAAGGCGTTAAGCGTGAGCATGCTCAGCGATGGCGCACAGTCGATAATCACCACGTCGTAAAGCGACTGCAGCGGCAATAAGGCTTGGCGCAGGCGCTGCTCCTTGTTCGGCACATCCACGAGCTCAATTTCAGCTGCTGTCAAATCGCCGTTGGCGGGTAGCACATCGTAGCCACCCGAGCCGGCTTTAATCACGTCCACGGCCGGCATGTCGGCGAGCAGCACATCTAACACGGTGTGCTCTAGCTCGTTTTTATTTAGACCGGAGCCCGTGGTGGCATTGCCTTGCGGATCCAAGTCGACCAATAGCACGCGGCGCTTGGTGGCCGCTAATGAGGCCGCCAAATTGACGCTGGTGGTGGTTTTTCCCACTCCGCCTTTTTGGTTGGCGACTGCAAACATCATATCCTTTGTCCTCAGTCGGCCTGTTTGGGCCGGTGTGAATAGTTCGTTACCGGCAAGCATACTAAATTAGCGGCTCTGCTCGCGCTAAGCAGACAAGATGACGCGCTTCAGCCGCGAAGGGTACTCGTAAAGCAGGGGTATTTTCGAGCCTTATTGTGCTTGGCAGTGCAGCAATTTCATCGTGCGGTAGATGGCCTTTCATCGCCAGCCAGCGGCCGTCGACTGCAAGTAAGTGCTCTGTGCCCGCAACCATGTCTTGCAAGCTAGCAAATGCGCGACTGCAAATTTGCGCATATTGACCCTCGTGCTCCTCGCAGCGCGCCGTGACTATGCTTAGATTTGGCAGGTTTTGCGTGGCTTTAAACTGCGTAATAAACCGTGTTTTTTTGCTACTGCTGTCGAGCACAGTAACCGACAATTCGGGATTAACTATCGCCAAGATGACGCCAGGCAAGCCCGCGCCCGTCCCGATATCAATCAAACTGCCAGCGCCGATATGTGGCTGCATGCTCAAACTATCGAGCAAATGCTTGTCGACCATCGCCATAGGGTCACGGATGGCGGTGAGATTGAAGGCCTGGTTCCATTTAACCAATGCCGCAAGATAGGCCATGATGCTATCGATAATCGGCGTCGAGAGACTGAGATTCATGTCGCTTAGGCCTTGCTGAAAACGCCGGCGTGCTTGCTGCGGCCAATCCGCGGCCAGTTTTTGCGTGGCCATTATTAACCCACCTTAGCCGTACGGCGGCTGTGTTTTTTCAGCGTGATGAGCAATAACGATACCGCCGCGGGTGTGACGCCCGGAATACGCCCCGCCTGCGCGAGAGTTTCAGGCCTGCCATCTTTTAACTTGGCGCGCACTTCATTGGAAAGTCCCACCACAGCGTCGTAATCAAAGCCCGTCGGCAAGGCCATTTTTTCTTGCTGATGCAGACGAGCAACATCATCGTTCTGCCTATCCACATAGCCAGCATACTTCACGCCGATTTCAATTTGCTCGCCAACGACTTCCTGTAACTCTTCGGAAACCGAGGTCTCACTGAGTGTCGCCAAGTGCTTATACGTCACTTGCGGGCGCTTGAGTGCATCGAGGTAATGGCATTCTCGATTGATTTGCTCACCGGTCAGCTCGGTGAAGCGCTGCGTCACATCACTGCCCGGATGCAACCATTGCGACTTTAATCGCTGAGTTTCTATCTCGACGGCCTGTTGCTTGGCCTCAAAAGCGGCCCAGCGCAGATCATCGACCAAACCCAGCTCGCGACCCGTTGGCGTTAAGCGCGCATCGGCATTGTCTTCACGCAACAATAGGCGATATTCCGCACGCGAAGTGAACATGCGATAGGGCTCTTTGGTGCCCATGGTGATCAGGTCGTCAACCAATACGCCAAGATAAGCTTGGTCGCGCGTCGGGTACCAGCCGGGCTTGCCTTGCGCTTGCAAGCCGGCGTTTAAGCCCGCCAATAAACCCTGAGCACCAGCCTCTTCGTAGCCCGTGGTGCCATTGATCTGCCCGGCAAAAAACAAGCCGGCGATGACTTTGGTTTCCAAGGTGTGCTTAAGATCGCGCGGGTCAAAATAATCATACTCAATGGCATAGCCCGGACGCGTGATATGCGCGTTTTCCATGCCGCGAATGGATCGTACCAGCGCTATTTGCACGTCAAACGGCAGGCTGGTTGAAATGCCATTAGGGTATAGCTCGTGCGTGCTCAAGCCCTCTGGCTCAATGAACACTTGATGCGAATTCTTGTCGGCAAAGCGATGAATTTTGTCTTCAATCGATGGGCAGTAACGCGGCCCGACACCCTCAATCACGCCGGTATACATCGGCGAACGATCGAGGCTGCCACGAATAATGTCGTGCGTGGCCTCGTTGGTATGGGTGATCCAGCAGTTAACCTGACGCGGATGCATGTCGCGCTTGCCCATAAACGACATCACCGGCAGTGGCGTATCGCCGGGCTGCGCCTGCATCACCGAAAAATCGACTGACTTGGCATCGATGCGCGGCGGCGTGCCAGTCTTTAGGCGACCGACGCGCAATGGTAACTCGCGCAAACGGTTCGCTAAGGCAATAGACGGCGGGTCACCCGCGCGACCACCGCGATGATTATCCATACCGATATGTATGGTACCGCCCAAAAATGTGCCCGTCGTTAGCACAACAGTTTTTGCATTAAAGCGAATACCGGTTTGCGTGATGACGCCGGTAATGCGCTCACCTTCAACGACAACATCGTCAGCAGCTTGCTGGAAAATATCTAAATTGACTTGGTTTTCTAAGATTTCACGGATGGCGGCTTTGTACAGCGCACGGTCGGCCTGCGCGCGCGTCGCCCGGACGGCGGGGCCTTTACGGCCATTGAGCACACGAAATTGGATACCGGCCATGTCGGTGGCTAAGGCCATGGCACCGCCCATCGCATCGATCTCTTTCACCAGATGCGACTTGCCAATGCCACCGATCGCGGGGTTACAGCTCATTTGCCCCAAGGTTTCAATGTTGTGCGTCAGCAATAGCGTTTGGCAGCCCATACGCGCTGCAGCTAAGGCCGCCTCGGTACCGGCATGACCGCCGCCAATGACGATGACATCGTAAAACTTGCTGTACAACATAGATAAAACCTCGCGCGGGCGCTGGTTTAAACGGGCGACGATTATACGGTTTACGCAGGCTTGCGGCCAGTTCAGTTTTTGATCACAAGCGCCTCAACGCTTAAGTTCACGACTATTTCATCGCCTACTATGCCCATAAACTTATCCATACCAAATTCACTGCGCTGAAAGCGAGTCACTGCGCGCAGGCTAGCGGCATTGGTATCGCCGTAAAATGGGTGTGGCCCGGAGGACCTAGTTTCAGCAAATAGCGTGACAGGCCTGACGATACCATTGACGCTTAATTCGCCACTGAGACTCAGTTCACGCGATTTTTTATCCACGGTATCGATACTTTTGCTGCGAAAAATAATCTCTGGATAGTCTTTCGCTAGGAAAAAATCGCCCGATTTAATGAGGCGATAATCAATGATGGACCAGTCACTTTTGAAGCTTCTTACTGGGATATGTGCCTCGGCCCAGGATTTTCTGGGACTGTCGAGGTTGCCGTAAATGAATCCTGTGACGCCACTAAACGTGCCGCCCTTAGTGGGCACGCCTAAGTATTGCCAGGAAATGCTTACGTGAGTGCGCTGCGGGTCGATGGCATAGGTAATGATACGATCGGCATAGCCTATCGGCGCATAGGCAAGGAGTATGCTAACAATTAACCGGCGCGGCAAAATTTCGCCACGCCTAGTTAGGGCTCGCGTCGCGCTCGCTGCTCGTTGAGATAATCCGGAAACCAGCGCAGGTTGGGAAAAAATATCACCCGAATCATGCCAATCAACATCCATAGATATGCACCGCCATATACCGCGCCACACGCCATAGTGACGTAATCAAAGTTCGGCGAAATGTACTTTATGCCCCACCACGACACAATATCGGTAAGCGCTGCCGCTAGCGCTGCCGGAAACACCCACTGATACCAGTTAAGTCGATTGAAGTGCATGGAAAACGGGATGCCGATGATGAAAATGGCGGTCGTAAAACCAAATAAATGCGCGTGCGTAAACGCAATTAGCTTGCCCTGGCTCATATTGGCGAAATAGGCATCTGTGCTGCCATGAAGGCCTATTTGGTAATGCACTTGGGCGAGGCCAAAAAAGAATGCCAAACCAAAAAGGATGGTCGATAATCCGATGCCGCGCTGCGCTGCAACAGGTAGGTCTCGGAGTGAAAAAGACAACTTGGGGTCTTTATACGGGATAAACCAACGCAGTAAAAAGCAGATGGCGAAGAAAAATAAAATCAGCGCTATGGGTCCGCCAATACTCAGCCAAGCCGATGGCTCGGGCGGCAATTGCACAATAGCCGCATCGTGTATGGGCGCATTGCTGAAGAAATCAAACGCGGGATCGGCCATGACTTAGGCTCCTTTTAAGCGCACGTAGAGCAGCACACCGGCGCGTTTAACGGCCGTTTCAATCGCTTTCTCCAGTGGCGTTTTTGCCGCGATGGCGACTTTATTGGCGGACTGGCCAGCGAACTGCTGATATACCTTCAGGCCTTTTGCGCTCGGGACTTTATCAGCATGAAGCACGCTAACATGGGTAATCTTTAGCAGTCTGTCGGTGGTCATTAATAAGAAAAATGCTTTGCCCTGATACTGCGCAGGGAAAATCAGTCCTGTGCCTGCCGGGCGACGATCCACCAGTGGAATATAAATGGTGTTTTCATCTTCGGCGCTGAGCGTCGCGCCCAAGCGCTTCGCCGCGGCAATGTCTACTGGCGTCAGCAAGGCATCTTGAGGCAGCCACGTCAGTACACCCGGAAATGCTTGGCGTACCTCGCGCGGTATCAAGCTGGCTATATCCAACCAATCACCAGGGGCCTTTGGCGTTGATTTTTTATCGCCCGGATTTGACTTGCCGTGCATTTCGAGCGCATTGCTGACACCGTCGCCATCGCTATCTTTATTGGCTATTTTGGCAAATGCGGCGTTATTTTTTCCGGCCGCTTTAAAGGCTTCGCCGTAGCTATCGAGCGTTGAGCCGCCACCGTCTTGATGGCAGGCATTACAGGAAGGCATGTAGCCGGCCTCCTGCTTGTACGCGCGCGCAAAGCTGGGCATAGCTGTAGCCCACGTCGGCAAGCAAAGTAATAAAATGGCTGTCGCACCAGAATGTATTATTTTCATTTTCTCTCCACCAACAGGCTTTATATCGCTGCTGGTTAAAATCCAAATAGACTTGGCACAGCCTCACGCATTCTCTGCAATGAGTCTTGCCCAGACTTAGCTGCACCTAGTAACTCTTCGTATTGAATCGAGTCGCGCGGGGGCATCAACTTATTAGCTTTTTCTGTACCGGTGTAGCGCTGCCAATCTAGCGCGTCGCGAATTTCACTTTTGCCTTGAATGCTCGCCAAGACCTCATCTTCATTGGCACCTGCCATGAAGTTTAAGCGCTTCGCTGGGTTGCCACGATGACACGCAAAACAATGCGCCTCAAAGTCTTTCAAAATGACGTGCTGCTCAATGGCCAATGGCGGCACGCCTGAAGCTTGTGGCGCAGACATTTCTGCTGTCGATAAGCAGCAATACTGCGCATCACGGCCCATTAATGCTCGCATCAACGCCACACGACCTACCGGCTTAGCAGAGAATACCTCGTCGGGAAGTGCATCTACTTTGGTCAAATAGCCCGCGGGCTGATACGCCACACTTTTGCTTAGCTGATCAATATCACTGCTACTAAATAACGCCGCTAAGCCGTAGACGCCATCAATATCTTGCGCGCTGAGCACCTGCTTTGGTGGGCGCTGGCTCAATGGGTCTAAGCGTGGAGCAAGCTTAGGCAAACGATCAAAAGCATCGAGGTCCTCATTATTGATGGCGCCCTCGCCCAACTTTATTTCCCGCGTGATGAGCTTATGCCACCAGCCTTTAATGCCTCGACGCTCGCCCAAGGGGTCGCGATTAAACAGATCCGACTCAGGCACGGCGATGCCTTGCTTCGGGTAGTTGACCGCCTGTAACTGGCGAAGCCGCGCTGCTAACGGCTGCTCAGGATCAAAGCTGCCGGGGCTATCGCGATACAATAGGGCCAGTTTTAGCAGGGTTCGGCGGCACGTATTGCCATTCAAACCGCAACCATCAAGCCAGACACGCTGTGTGACATTAATAAAGCTACCTTCATCGGTGAGCTGGTCAAAGCGCTCCGGTGATGCCAGCAGATTGCTAATGGGCAGCGATAAATAGGGCTTATCGCTGCCTCTCGCCGCACGAATAGCATCGGCGATATCGGGCTGAGCGTTGGTTTCATTCCAGGGTCGTTGCGGAAAAATGGGCCCGCCGCCTTGGTGACACGTTGTACAAATAGCCCGCTGCGCATAAACGATGCGCGGCACACAGCCGGCGCAGTAGTTTTGTACTAACTGAAACTCAAAGCGCCCTGCCGCCTCGTTATAACTTAAGACCTCAATTTCATGGGCATTTTCAACAAACCCCATAAACAACTGGCCACGCGGCCGCAGTCCTAAACCACCGGCCTTGTTTAGCAATTCAAAGTCGGCGGCAATTAGCGTGCGCGGATGCTTGAAGTCGGCCAAGCCTTTGAGCAAGGAGCGGCCATTAGGAATCATTACATTGATTGGCATGTCGCCACTGGGATGCTGGTCTTGAACCAGCTTCACCAGCTTATCGAAGGGATACGGCAGGCCATCATTTTGAGCAATGAGGTGGTCAAACAGCGAGCGCGTGCCCTCCGGCGGCAAGTCCGTTTGCGGGATGGCCTCAGCCGATACTGAGCCAGCGGGTGCTTTTGAGCTTTGCACCAACTTGCTGATGGCAGTGTCGTTTTTCGGCGGCAGGAGCCAAACCGTCAACGCCACTACCACAGCCGCTAGGCCTATCCATCGCCACACGCGCATCATGCTGGTCTCACATTAATTTCAAGAACTCACGCAAGGCGTACTTATCTTCTTTGCTTAAGTCCACACCAAACTGGTGCCCTTTGTTTTCAACAGGGTCATCACAACCCATAAACAGCGCTTTGTGTGGGTTTTGCGAAGCGATATTGGCTACTGGCGTGCCCTTTTTCACTGGGATTTTTGGCCAGCCCTGCAAGTCTTCACGCGCCGTCACTGCTGTGTCCTCAGTGGTAACCAAGGTTTTCGCTGGGCGATGCTTGGCGTCTTTCGGGTTATCTGATGTCATCAGCTCGTCATAGGCCATTTCAAACTGCGTAATCCGACCAGCCACCGTGTAGTCCGGCGAGCCATCGGGCAGACGCGTCACTTCGCCAATCGCATTATTGTGCAGGAATGGCGCGGTAGCCCAAACCGACAGCAGCGATATATTCCGCAAATAGCCGGGACCGCCTTCAACTTTTTGCTCCCCGACTTTTATACCGCCAATGAGCGGAATCATGCGGTTCAGCACACGCGGCACACTGCCGGGCGATGGGCTATTTTTGTAGGTCTCTGATGAGAACTCTTCCCAAATATGGCCCTTGTTGTGGTTGTTGTGCAGCGCGCGGCAGAAGTTGGTGCCAATGATGGTAAACGCCGTGCGCTCATCATTGCCTAGCCAATCCTGACCAAACACGCCTTTCTCAGCAAATTGCGTGGGACGCAGCTTGCCATTGGCATCTTTACTCAAATGGCGCGCGACAAATTTCGGATCATTACGCTCAGCCTCGCTGTACTCCATGGTCCAATAGTCTTCTTTACCGAAGACATGGCCCTCGTAGAATTTACCGAGTGCAATTTTATCGT
>JBDSQT010000196.1:0-10947 GCA_039929665.1 Paraperlucidibaca sp. | reverse complement strand
GAGTCCGGCACCGGCAAAGAGCTCGTGGCGCGCGCGCTACATGAGCAAAGCCCACGCCGCGATGCGCCACTGATTTCTGTAAACTGCGCCGCCATTCCTGAGTCACTGATTGAGTCGGAACTATTTGGCCATGAAAAAGGCGCATTTACCGGGGCACAAGGTCTCCGCAAAGGCTTAGTCGAGGCCGCCGATGGTGGCTCACTATTTCTTGATGAAATTGGCGAGTTACCACTGGAAGCTCAAGCTCGCCTGCTGCGCCTGCTGCAAGAAAAGGAAGTCCGTCGCCTCGGCTCTACGCAGTCACGAAAAATCGATGTTCGCCTAATTGCCGCGACGCATCGCAACCTCAAGCAGCTCGCCAGTGAAGGCCTATTTCGCAAAGACCTGTTTTTCCGGCTCAACGTCATGGAGCTATCGTTGCCACCGCTGCGTGAACGAGGCGATGACATCCTCACAATTGCCGATCAGCTCTTGATTCGTACCATTGAGCGAGTTGGCTCAAAGCCACTGACATTTACAGCAGAAGCACGCGAGGCGATGGCGCACTACCACTGGCCAGGCAATATTCGTGAGCTCGAGAATGCCATTGAGCGCGCCGTGATTTTGACCGAGAACGACGTCATTACCACCAGCCTGCTGGCCATTGAATCAGCGTATCCGAAACAACAAAGCCAGCCCGCTGAGGTCGATGGCGATCCACCCACCGGCTTATCGCTTGAAGACTACTTCCAGCACTTTGTTTTAGAACATCAAGACCAGATGTCGGAGACTGAGCTGGCGCAAAAGCTTGGCATCAGTCGTAAAACACTATGGGAGAGACGCCAGCGTTTGGGCATCCCACGTCGCCGCTGATCGAGAGATCGGCACCCCCGTCACGTTACCTATCTACACAAACCTAGCGAACAAGTAACACTTTAGTCTTATGCGTTACGCCATTGATAATCCAACATAAATACAAGCCATTGATTTTAATCTTATAAATTCAAAACTGAAAGTTGGCACGCAATCTGCTTTATGAAAGTGCGGAACAATAAAAACAAGCCGCTTGTCGGGAAACCGGCTATATAAAAAAAGCGCTCGCCAGGACGCGAGAATGCAAAAGCCTATGGATGCTCGGGCAAAAATAATAAAAGAAGCCCAAATAATAAGACGGTCATAAACCGCACACCGTTCAGCGTACGCGGGAGGTAACCCCTCCCGCCTTGCGTTTTAAGCTCCCACATACACTCGGATGCCAACCTGCTATCATGCGCAGCTCATTTACATGGTTCGAGATGCAAGTATGTTGAAGTGGCTCAATCGCTGGCGCAATCAGAGCAAACATCTGACGCGACTCAAGCCAGTCATCATTCCACGCGACCAACACACCGTCTCTCGAAAACAGCTCAGCTCAGCAGCTGTTAAAACACTCTATCGCTTACAAGACTGCGGCTTTGAGGCCTACCTCATTGGCGGCGGCGTACGCGATGTTCTGCTCGGCCTTGCGCCAAAAGACTTCGACATTGCCACCAATGCCACGCCCGAAGACGTTAAACACGTGTTCGGTAGTCAGAGCCAAATTATCGGTCGGCGCTTTCGCTTAGCGCATGTGCGCTGGGGTCGCGAAGTCATCGAAGTGGCCACTTTTCGAGCCAATCATGCCGAGGGTGATGATCAAAGCGCCCGCACCAATGCCGATGGCCGCATCCTGCGCGACAATGTCTGGGGCAGCATCGAAGAAGATGCCGCGCGCCGCGACTTCACCATTAATGCCATTTACTACCGGATCGCCGACTTCTCGCTATGGGATTTTGCCAATGGCACGGCCGATCTGAAGCAACGCGTCATTCGCCTAATCGGCGACCCCGAAACGCGCTATCGCGAAGACCCCGTGCGCATGCTGCGTGCCGTGCGCTTTGCTGCCAAGCTCGATTTCACCCTTGCACCCGCAACAGCCAAACCCATACCGGCGCTAGCGCATTTGCTCGAAGAAATGTCCTCGCACCGTCTCTATGACGAATGCCAAAAGCTTTTTGCCGGCGGTCATGCCGCGCCGCTACTACCCTTGCTGCAAGACTACGGCTTATTTGCCCCCCTTTTCCCCGGGCCAGCGGAACATCCTTGCGAGCGACTGTGGCTGCACACAGCACAAAATACTGACGCTCGCTTGGCCGAAGGAAAACACATCAATCCCGCTTTCTTCTTTGCCGCACTGCTCTGGGGTGATGTACAAGCTCGCGCACAAATGCTCATTGATGATGGCGTACCACCCGTTCCTGCCTGGCAGCAAGCAGGCACTCAAGCAGTCAGCCGCCAATTAGCGCGCACGGCCATTCCGAAGCATGTCTCGCAAGTGATGCGCGACATTTGGGAAATGCAAATGCGTCTTGAGGCACCAAGGCCACGCCAAGTCGAAGTCATGGCGATGAGTGAACGCTTCCGTGCCGGCTATGATTTCCTGCTTATGCGTGAGCAGGTAGGCGAGCCAACGGGCAAAATGGCCGCGTGGTGGACACGCTGGCAAGCTGCAGACCCTGGCCTACAGGCAGAAATGCAACGCGCCCTAGTCAAACCTGAAGAGGCCGCTGCGCCTCGTAAGCGTCGGCGCCGCCCGAAAAAAGCCGCCTCGCCGACCCAGTAACCGCGGGGATCGTAACCTCATGACTGACTGGCAGTTTGCCGCCATTGGCCTGGGTGGCAATATAGGTGACGCGCCAGCTACGCTCTGCTTTGCCCTTGAGCAACTAGCGGCGCATGAGCAGATAACACTCACCGCCATTTCTCCGCTGTATCGCAGTGCGCCTATCGGCCCTGCCGGACAGCCTGACTACGCCAACGCCGTCGTCACACTCACGACCAGCCTAAGCCCCGATGCACTACTGAGCGTACTACAAGACATTGAGCATATGGCCGGCCGCGAGCGCCTGCTGCGCTGGGGTGCGCGCACGCTCGACCTAGACTTACTGCTCTACGCTAATATCACTATGCATAGTCCACGATTGACAATTCCGCACATCGAACTGTGCAATCGCGCCTTTGTTCTCGTGCCACTGACTGACATTACCCCCGACCTCATCCTGCCAGGTGGCCAAGCTTTAGCATTGCTCACCGCCAGCTGCAGTCGCAAAGGCCTCGAGATATGGCACGATGCACGCTGGCCACACGCGCGTCACTAGCTCATCGCAGGCTTGACCTTGCTGCCACCTCAAGTGAATATGCGCAGCCTGATAGGCACCATTGATTTTGCGGAGTACGCCCATGAAAGCCATCACCTTACGTACATTGCGCGATATGAAAGCACGCGGCGAGGCCATCACCTGCCTAACCTGTTATGACGCCACGTTTTCTGCTGCTATGGCGCGCGCCGGTGTTGAGGTCATTTTAATTGGCGACTCCTTGGGCATGGTGCTGCAAGGCCACAACTCCACATTACCGGTCACCACCGAAGATATGGCCTACCATACCGCCGCTGTGGCACGGGGTAATCAGCAGTCATTGATAATGGCCGACCTGCCATTCATGTCTTACGCCACCACCGATGATACGCTCGCCAATGCCGCTGCACTGATGCGTGCTGGCGCACATCTGGTGAAGCTCGAAGGTGGCGCATGGCTCAGCGACAGCATCCGCTTAATGGCTCAAGGTGGCATCCCTTGCTGCGTGCATTTGGGCCTAACACCACAATCTGTAAACGTCTTCGGTGGTTATCGTGTACAAGGTCGTGATCAGGCCAGCAGCAGCAAGCTGCTTGATGATGCCCACGCGGTGGTTGCCGCCGGTGCGGCTATGCTACTACTGGAATGCGTGCCAACTGATTTAGCCAAACGCGTGCAGGAGGCTGTAGATGTACCAGTCATCGGTATTGGGGCAGGGTCATATTGCGATGGCCAAGTCTTGGTGCTACACGATATGTTAGGTATTCACAGCGGCAAGCCCGCCCGCTTTGTGAAAAACTTTCTCGCCACCGGCGATGGCAGCATCGAAGGTGCCTTCCGTAGCTATATTGAGCAAGTGAAGTCTGGCGCATACCCTGCGCCAGAACATGCTTTTGCAGACTAAGTAGAACTCAAATGAAAATTGAATACACTATTCAAGGCGTTCGTGCGGCTTTGCGCTCGGCGAGGAAAAGTGGCAAATCCATCGCCTTCGTACCAACCATGGGCAACTTACATAAAGGCCATATTCAACTAATCCACGAGGCTAAACGCCGCGCTGACTATGTTGTTTGCAGCATCTTCGTTAACCCCACGCAGTTTGGCGCGAATGAAGACTTTGCTACGTATCCACGTACCTTAGAGCGTGATGGTAGTTTGCTAGCAGAGGCCGATTGCGACTTAGTCTTTGCACCGGACGCGACCGAAATGTACAGCAATGGCCTGAACCAGCTAACCAGCGTGCAGGTTGATCATATTACGGAGCATCTCTGTGGCGCCTCACGGCCTGGACATTTTTCAGGCATGGCTACAGTCGTTACAAAGCTGCTTAATATTATCTCCCCTGATATGGCGCTATTCGGTCAAAAAGACTATCAACAGCTTTGCGTCATTAAACAACTGGTTCACGACCTTTGTTTAGCCATCAATATCATCGGTATTGCTACCGTTCGCGATAATGATGGACTAGCGCTTAGTTCACGCAACCAATACCTGACGGAGCTACAACGTAGCAAAGCGCCAGTTTTATATAAAACGCTTTGCTCCGTACGCGACTCACTTCAACAGCCGAATAGTTCTGCTAGCGAGGTGATTGCTAAAGCCAAGGTATCATTGAAACAAGCAGGCTTTAAAGTTGACTACCTCAGCGTGCATACACTGACCTTAACGGACTTTGACCCAAGCCAAGCACAAGCTGTTGTCTTAGCTGCGGCGCATTTGGGCAAAACACGACTGATCGATAACTTGATTTTCGATCTACAAGCCTAGCTGATACATATCACGCATTAGTCATGGAAGAATGATTGATCATGCGCGCGTCTTGCGGCAAAATGGCGCGCCCAACATGTAGGCCGGTCTTATACCGCCCTATTATTGTTTTTTTGCTGCTGTGCGGAGGTAAACGCCCATGCAATGCATCATGCTGAAAGCCAAGTTACATCGCGCCTGTGTCACACACGCCGAAGTCGACTATGAAGGCTCGTGTGCAATCGATGGTGATTTGCTTGACCTCTCAGGCATTCGTGAATTCGAACAGATCCAGATCTATAACGTGGCCAACGGCCAGCGCTTTACAACCTATGCTATTCGCGCCGAGTCAGGCTCTGGCATGATTTCGGTTAATGGCGCCGCTGCCCATAGGGCACAACCTGGTGATCGCGTTATTATTTGTACTTATGCACAGTTCAATGAAGAAGAGCTGGTGTCATTTAAGCCACGCTTGGTGTACTGCAACGAAGACAATAGCGTCAGCCACAGCGCCAACGCTATACCCGTACAAGTTGCCTAACACTCGCTAAAACTACTACCGCTGCCTTCAGTTTCCTGAATGTGCAGACACAAAAAAGCCGGCTTATGCCGGCTTTTTTGTGTCTGCTGCTTAGCCGAATAGGCTTCGCATCATACTATTCAACGACTCTTGCCATTCAACACCATGCATTACTAGGTTTTGACCACCGTAGACCACGATGAGCAAGCCCGAGAACATGACAATTACTGGCAATATCCAGCGCTCGTAGCGGTAGTAGAAGGACTTATGGCGAACTTCAGCATCGGCTGCATCCATCTCTTCCTCACCCACCACCATACGCGTTAGCAACTGATTCAACGCCACCGGCGGAGACAAGTAGCCGAGCTCAAAGGCTGCCAATACGACCATCCAGAAGTGCACCGGGTTAATACCGTTTGAGTAAGCTACTGGCGCCACTGTTGCAGACACCAGAATTACCGCACCAAATGGATCCATAATCATGCCGATGAAAATCATCATAAACATGAGAATGGTTAGGGCTACCCAAATACTACCCATATCGGCTGGGATGCTTTCCATAATGCCGGAGTGCTCAATCACACCACCCACAGATACAGACAGCGCCATCAGCATGATCAATGCACCGATGTGACTAATCGTTTCGTTAGTCGCAAAGCGCACGGCTTGCTCAAGATTCAATCGACGCTCAGCTTCAGGATTGGTTAGAACAGCTTCCGCCTTCGGCTCACGACGAATTTTGTCATAGATGACAATGAACAACATGATCACTGGCAGCATGACTGGCGCGGTGAACTCATCAAGTTGTGCATCAAGCAGGAACTTATAGCCATACACCACCATCAGCGTGATGACGATATAAGGTGATATTGGACCTAAAGCACGTGCTGATTCGCGCAGCGCTGTAGAAAATACGGCACGCTCACGGCCTGTTGAATCTTCTTTCACCAGCATGGCAAACAGCAGGAACAACGTCGAGGTGATCATGAACACGCCAACACCCCAACCGTACAGCTCGTTGGTAGTGACTTCTTTGTTCAAAGCAGCGATCAAAACGATCAGCAAGCAAGGACGTAATACCACGCCCATCGAACCCGACATCGCCGCAGCAGCCAAGGCCATTTGGCGACGACCACCCGCGGAGTAGACCTCTTTATAGACAATGGCACCGGCGGCGATAACGAAAATACCAGAAGCACCGGTATAGGCCGTTGGAATTGCTGCCGCCAACAAGATAACCCAGGTCAATGCCTCAGGGCTGAGCTTCCATGGACGAACGATATCTAAGAACAAGGTCACTACACGTGTTTGCTTGAGCAACATACCAGCCCAAATATACAGCGCTAAGTTGAGGAAGATACCGGAGTATTCCAACAGCTGACCGAGGTAAATCGCGATACCAGCGTAATGCTGCTCAGCAAAAAATGCCGCCGCTGATGTCATGGCCATGAATGCGAACAGAGGAATGGTCAGCAAACTCATGCCGAAATTACCGCCCGCAGGTACATCTTTCGAAGGACGAAGCAGGCGTACTGCGCTAATTATTGCTAACGCCGCAAACAAGCTAATAAAGATGTAGTTAATCAGTGGCTTATCAACAGGGATGCCAGATGCTAATAACACCTTGTTGTAGTAGAACCATGAAGTAAACGCCAAGATGCCATTAGCAATGACCATCGCAGAGTTATAGACAAGGAAGTCACGCTGGGTTTTTGGCGGACGCAAATTAATGTGGTGAGTTCCGAGCGTTGTCGTAATTGCGGCAATGGCGAACATGGCCAGCAAAATCAATGGACGGTTTTCTGTACCGAATTTAAATATACCAAAAAAGCCTGTTTCAACTGCACGGAAGGCTTTTAGGTCTGGCGTGATGTGATCAACCACACGCACATAAATATCGTTTCTTTCAATACATAGAGCTTTTGCCGCTTCCAAAGATGAGCGAACTGCCTCTGGATCTTTGGGAGTATCGGCAAACAACATATCCAATGGATCATCGGATAACGGTGCATTCATTTTTGCCTGAACGGCCGCTTCGATATCTTTATTGGGATCACACGCTGGGCGCACAGGGTCTGCACGCAACATGAAATACTGAACATTCGTGCTGGGGTCGCCAAACATGCGCTCGCCCATACGGAGTAATTGACCATGGAGCATTTCGCCCGTGCCAATCACCAGCGTTAATAGTAATAGCGCGAGAACCGGCAGACTGGAAAACCATTCCGATAAGCTGCGGTTCAGGAAGGCGGGTTTATTATTCATTTTTATGACTTCCTTGAAAAGAAGATGACGGCGAACAAATCTGTTCGCCGTCAGCCATCACACGATAAGTGACTTACTCCAGGTTTTGCGTGCACTCAGCATTGCCGCCTTCAATCGAACAACGTGTTTTCTTCAGTAGTTTCATCATCAGCGGATCGAAGATACCTTCTTTCGTTAAGCTGATACGCGCATCACGAAGCAGAACGACATAACCTTCTTTGTCCGCAGGCGGCAGATCCAGCCACGCGGAGCTAGGTACATCTTTCTCTGCTTTGGTGATCAGACGCATCGAACGACCGTATTGAGAATCCCAATATTTGCGCGATGCTTGGCCGTAACCGGCTGGGAACTTATCTTTGTTAATGAATAGCTGGAAGGTCAACTGCGCGATTGGAAAGCGCACGATGGCACCATCTTTACCCAGGCCTTTGTAAAGCTCGAGTGGCTTATAGGCCATCGCTGGAGCAGCAATGATGTCTACTGCGTTGTTGTTGAACTTAGCAGCAAAGTTGCTGATGTCCGAGGACACCGGTTGAGCGCCAATTTTCTGCACCATTTTGGCTTGTGATTTGTCGTAGTCAAAAATGGCGATCTTCTTACCAGCCAGTTTGTCGACGTGATTGATGGAGCGGCTTTTCACGAACAGGTAAGCCGCGCCGGCTGGAGCAACGCCTGCGACTTCGTACTTGCCTTCGATCATTTTGCCAGCGAGCGCTGGGTTAGCCAATGTTGAAATAGCTTTTTCCATCACATCGTAGGATGGAATAGCACCGATCGAGTCCAACGAACCGGTGAACTTATTAAACTGACGACCACGCATACCTGTCAGCAGCACGCCATCGCACTGACCTGCTTTGAAGTCTTCAGCAGCGGTACGCTCATCGGTATAGGCTTTAAGTTCAACCGTCGCGCCCAGTTTCGTGGCGGCAAGGGCATAGTCCTTCATCAGACCAAAGGCATCACCTTGGGCACCGAGAATATCAAAGACGCAAATTTTGTTCGCTGCGCTAGCCTGAACAGAGACTGATGCGGCCAGTGCAGTAACAGCAGCAATTGCTATCGTTTTCAGCTTAATCATGGGTAAAACTCCATTTATGTAATTTTTAACAGCGTCTAAACTGCCGAACAATTAACGTTCGGCAGTTTAGAAAGTTCACAGTAGGTCGGAAATGTCGACGCCTTCAGCGCGCTCTGCTTTTTCATCCCAGAACTTGCCGAGCATGCCGGATGGCGTGCGCGTACCCGCACCTTCCGTCCACATACGGTCAGACAAAGTGGTGATCACTAGGCCAGCCATGCTATCGGCAAGGCGATAGTCAGGATTTGGCTTGAAGCCTTCCTTCACACTGACATAGCGACGAATGGCATCGCGTACACGCACTTTGTCGTCTTTACCGGCAGCAGACAACGCGTACATGGCATGCGGTAAGCGCACGCCAGCTTCCTCACCCAGAGCCATGGCGGCATTCAGAGCGCCCCAAGGATCTTTACCTTCGTCAGCGCCTGGCAAGACATTCCACACCACGGCACGTGCGGCCATGGGTACGCCCCACCATTTCTTATTGTCCAAGCAGCTAAAGGCACGCTCAGCTTTTGCAGCGATATCCAATGGCACACCAACGACTTGTTGCGCCACGATGTCGTTCAGCACAGCTTGTAGGCCGGTGATAAGACCCAGCATATAAACGAACTCATCGAAATCTTTATAGAAGTCGGTGCACTGTTCGCCAATTTTGATGTCATAGCGTTTTTCGTAATAGGTCACGAAGCGCTGATAGGCAATGAGCTGACGGCGGGCAGCAAGCTCAGCAAAGCGCTTTTGCGCGATACGAGCATCTTGCGCCTCTTCAATATTGCCAGCGCGAGCAGCGCGCAGATAGCGCAGCTCAGCTTCTGTAGCATCAATTTCTGCACATAGGCCGGCGGTGGTGTAGAGCAGCGTACCGAGCTGATTAGCGTCGGCACCTAAATTTTCGGTCGCCATGATCAGCGGTGCCGTTGCCACGCCAGAGGCGCAAGCCATACGTACATCGTTATCACGCAACATCGGGGGAACTAGTTTTTTCTCAACGAAACGTAGCGCTTGGTTACTGACGAAAGCGATTGGGTCACAGGCTGAAAGTAGTACCGAGGAACCAATGATGATGCTTGCGAAACCAAGACGGAGCTGGCGGTAGCCACTCATGTCGTTCTCCTTATGGAAGATTATTATTATCGTGCGCGGGCATTATTGTTGTAGTGCGCCACATACGTGCTAGCCCAAGCCAGCAAAGTTTACAGAAGATAACACTATGGGCTAATAGCATTAAAGCCCAGAGTGCGAGGTCTGTTAGTTTTTTTCATACCGAACCACAGCTAAGCCAACGACCGTCGGGTCATAGCGCCCCGACGGTCGTTTTCGACTTAACCTTCGATCAATTCTTTGATCGACAGCTTGATACGACCGCGCTGATCAACATCCAGCACTTTGACTTTGACTACTTGGCCTTCGGTCAAATGGTCAGCAACATTTTCTACACGCTCATGCGCGATCTGCGAGATATGCACGAGGCCATCGGTGCCGGGCAGAATGTTCACGAATGCGCCGAAGTCGACGATACGTGCCACTGTGCCTTCGTAAACGGTACCGACTTCCACTTCCGCGGTAACTTCTTGGACACGCGCCAGAGCGGCTTGCGTTGCGGCTTTCGTTTCGCCGTAGATGCGCACTAAGCCAGAATCATCGATATCGATGGTGGCTTTGGTTTGCTCACAGATGCCACGAATAGTCGCGCCGCCTTTACCGATAACGTCACGGATTTTGTCTGTGCTGATTTGAATCGTGGTGTAGGTTGGCGCGTGCAGACTGACATCAGCGCGCGAGGCAGCCAACACGTCATTCATTTGCGCCAAGATGATTAGGCGAGCTTCATGGGCTTGGCCAAGAGCCACTTCCATGATCTCTTCCGTGATGCCTTCAATCTTGATGTCCATTTGCAGTGCGGTCACGCCTTTAGCAGAACCGGCCACTTTAAAGTCCATATCGCCAAGATGATCTTCGTCACCCAAGATATCGGTAAGCACGGCGAAACGATCGCCCTCTTTCACCAGACCCATGGCAATACCAGCAACAGCGGCTTTCATCGGCACACCAGCGGCCATCAGCGCCAGTGACGCGCCACAGATTGAAGCCATTGACGAAGAACCATTGGACTCAGTGATGTCTGACACCACGCGAATGGCATACGGGAACTTGTCAGCCGAGGGCAGCATGGGATGCACACCGCGACGCGCCAAACGACC
>JBDSQT010000195.1:0-22857 GCA_039929665.1 Paraperlucidibaca sp. | reverse complement strand
ATTTGACCCCCTCGATGGTTCATCGAATATCGACATCAATGCGCCAGTGGGCACGATCTTTTCGGTGCTGCCAGCACCGACAGGCTGCGATGCGCGCGACGCGTCAGTATTTTTACAGCCCGGTAGCGCGCAAGTAGCCGCTGGCTACGCGATTTATGGCCCCTCGACGCAGTTCATCATCACCGTAGGTCATGGCGTGCACGCGTTCACGCTGGATCGCTACAGCGGCGAGCTGATGTTGACGCAAGAGAATCTGTTGCTGCCCGCACAGACGCAGGAGTTCGCCATCAATATGTCGAACCAACGCTTCTGGGAAGCACCCGTGCAAGGCTATGTCGCCGATTTACTGGCGGGCAAAACCGGTCCGCGCGCGAAAGACTTCAATATGCGTTGGGTCGCCGCGATGGTCGCCGATGTGCATCGCCTGCTGAGTCGTGGCGGCGTGTTTCTCTACCCACTCGATAGCAAAATGGCCAGCAAAGGCGGCAAGCTGCGCCTGATGTATGAGGCCAACCCAATGGCTTGGTTGGTCGAGCAAGCCGGCGGCCAGGCCAGCACAGGACAGCAGCGCATTATGGATATTCAACCTACTGGCCTGCACCAGCGCGTGCCGGTGATGCTCGGTGCTAGCGAAGAAATCGCTGAATTAACTCGCCGCCATCAAAGCGTCTAATGCAGGCTTTGCGCGCACTACGACTTAATCGAGCCGCCCATGGCATCGCGTAAATCCGCGCGCCGAGCCGCTAAGCCTCTATGGCGGCGGCTACTCGGCCGCCTGATCCTGCTGACACTGGCCATGGTGCTGGCCTGGCACGCGTGGGTGTATGCGCAAATATGGTGGTGGGCAACACACCCTCCGCAGTCCACCGCGTTCATGAGCAATCGCCTCGATACGCTGCAAGAGCAAAACTCCAACGCCACGCTACAGTATAAATGGGTGCCCTATGAGCGCATCTCAAGCTCGTTGAAACGCGCGGTAATGGTCGCTGAAGACAGCGGCTTTACTCAGCATGACGGCTTTGACTGGGATGGCATTGAGGCCGCGTGGCAGAAAAACATCAAGAAAGGTCGCATCGTCGCAGGTGGCTCAACCATCTCGCAGCAGCTCGCGAAGAATCTGTTTTTATCGGGGACTCGCTCGCCAGTGCGCAAGGGCGAAGAAGCCATCATCACGCTGATGATTGAGCAGCGCCTAGAGAAGCGCCGCATCTTTGAGATTTACTTGAATGTTATTGAGTGGGGCAATGGTGTGTTCGGTGCCGAGGCCGCCGCGCGGCATTACTTTGGTGTCTCAGCCGCCAATCTCAGCCCGCAACAGGCGGCAAAACTGGCAGCGATGATTCCCAATCCACGCTATTACGACAAGCATCGCAGCACGCGTTATTTAAACCGCCGCACCGCGACTATTGCGCGTCGGATGAACCAGGTGCGGCCACCAAGGTAATCAGGTGACGCATCATCGCCACCAGTACCGCATGTAGATTGTCGGCAATGGTCTCAATCGGCTCTTGAAAGCCCATAATCATCCAGCGCGACACCACCGTGATCACCGAGCCGAGCATCGCAACCGATAAAATATCGGCCTGCAAGGGTGTCGGGAGGCTATCGCCATCGAGCAGCGGGGATATCAGCCCCTGCATAAGCTGTGCGAAATTTTCCACGCTCGCACGGTATTTTGCGTCAACGCGCTCGCTGACACCCAAGACCTCGACAAATAGAATCTGCGCCATGCGCGGGTCATCACGCATGATGGTGAGAAAGGCCACCAGCGTGGCATAGGCGATTGCCGATGGCTCCCGCGGCGTTCCCGATAGCGCGCCTAAGATGCCTTCGCGAATGCGCTGATTAGCGTAGTCATACACCACGCAAAGCAAATCTTCACTGTTGGAAAAAGACTCATAAAAATAGCGCTCGGTCAGCCCCGCTTCCGCACATATGCTGCGTACTGTGGAGCTGTGATAGCCGCGCGAGCCAAACACCGTGAGACCTGCCTCCACAAAACGCTGACGGCGCTCAGCTTGGCGCGCTTCTTCACTCACCCCACGATAACGACGGCCACGATCGGCAGCGGGCTTTTTCACCGCTGCTGCTGATTTTTTTGGCTTCTCTTGTGTTGTCTCAGTCATGGTTCTATCGCTTCGCGCTAGTGCTGTGGCCATTGGCGGCAAGGGCCACCTCAAAGCAATCGTCGACATGACTCATTGCCAGCTTACGCATGATCCAATAGCCCAGCGTAGCGGCAACAATTTGCCCACCCAATGGAATAAATTTCGTCACTTGTTTGGTCACAATGCGCGTACCCATACCCTGCAAGCTCCGGCGAATCAGCTCACGTGTCACCACCATACCGATCAGCTCGCTACCGCGCTCAGCACGTCGCTGCCAAACCTCTGTGCGCGTGGCTTCCGATAGCTGCTCAATCTGCTCCGGCTCGAGGCCAAAGCGTTGGTTAATATCCGGCACCAATTTAATCAATACGCCAACATCGAAAACCACATCAAAGAGCGGCACCGGCACTATCGCCGCCCCAGCAGAAATCCACGATACGCGGCGCACTTTGCGCTGGCAGTCTTTTTTTACCTGGACCAACTCGGCCTCGGTTAATGGCTTGGTCATGGACACGAACACACCCCTTAGTCATCGATGCCGCATCATAACGCAGTCGATGATGACTGCCGAATAGCTCGAGGGTTTGCGGCGCAAGTGTTATGGTATAACATACCTAGATGAGCCCTTTGGAGATTTTAGTCATGCGTCATCCGCTTAGCCTTTCTGCCCCGTTAAGTCTTTTTGCCCTCAGTGCACTAGCCAGTAGCATGAGCATGGCCAACACGCCCGAAGCTCAGCCCTTATTAGAAATCACCATTACCGCCAGCCCTTTAGGTCGTACCGCCGATGAGCTCGTGCAACCTATTGCCGTGCTCAGTGGCGAAGATCTGGCCAGTAAAAAGCGTGGCGGCATTGGCGAGACACTGGCCAATGAGCCCGGCATTAGCTCCGGTGATTTTGGTGCCGGTGCCTCGCGACCAGTCATCCGTGGCCAGTCCGGCCCACGCGTTGATGTACTGGCGAACGGCATCAGCGCCATGGATGTGTCGGCGCTAAGCCCCGATCACGCAGTGACCATCAACCCATTAATCGCACGACAAATCGAAATTATCAAAGGCCCTGCCAGCCTGCTCTATGGAAGTAGCGCTTCTGGTGGCGTGGTCAATGTCACCGATTCGCGTCTCGCCGTTGAGGTAACTGAAGGCTTTTCCGGCGCACTTGAGGCCAGCCAAGGTTCAAATGCGCGCAATGCACTGGGCTCGGCCGACATCAATTATGGCCACGGCAACCACCAATGGCATATCGATGGCACGCGCAGCCGAAGCGAAAACTACGCCATCCCCGGCAATGCCGCCGTCGATGGCAGCAGCGCCAGCCAAGGCCGACTCGCCAATAGCGCCAGCGATCTCGACAATGGTGCACTGGGCTATAGCTACATCAGCGATGCCGGAGATGCCTTCGGCTTTTCCGCCAGCCAATATGACCAGCGCTATGGCCTGCCCGTGGAGAGCGAAGCCTTCATCGTCATGCGTCAGCGTCGTTATGACCTGCAAGCGCTACTGCATAACCCCTTGCCAGCACTAGAGTCAGTACGTCTTAAGCTGAGCGATTCGCGCTATGGCCATACTGAGTTTGAAGACGCTGCCACTGTCGGCACACGCTTTAGCAATAACGAAACGCAGGCGCGTATCGAAGCGGTACATCAAGCCATTGATGGCTTTCGTGGTGTCGTTGGTGTGCAGCTGGGTCAGCGTGAGTTCGCGGCCATTGGCGATGAGGCCTATGTGCCGGCGACAAAAAGTCAGCAAGCCGGCATATTCGTACTGGAAGAGCATCGCTTTGGTCGTCATAAAGTCGAGCTCGGCGCGCGCCTGGAGAGTGTACGCCTAGACCCCGAAGCCTTAGCTGGTCGTGACTTTACGCCGGTCAGTGCCTCACTTGGCAGCCTCTATGACCTCAGTGAGAACAGCCATTTGCGCGTCACACTGACACATGCTGAACGCGCACCGGCAATTGAAGAGCTCTATGCTGGCGGCCCGCACGCAGCAACGGGCACCTTTGAAGTGGGTAATGCGACTTTGCGTTTGGAGCAAAGCAACGATGTGGAAATTGGCGTTGACCATCACCACGGCCGTTTCGGCCTAGAGGCCAGCGTCTTTCACAAGCAAGCGCGCAATTATATTTATGCCAGCGAGGTGGATGACGGCGTGGGTAATCCCACGCGTGTGAATGCAGATAACTCAGCGTCAGGCGCCGGCGAAGAGTTTCTCTTAATCAATTATCGCCAAAGCCGCGCCCGCTTTAGCGGCTACGAATTAGCGGCCAACTACGCTCTGCTAAACCAGACCGATGGCCCCGTGCAGCTGACCATTCGCGGCTTTACCGATGCCGTGCGCGGCACCATTGAAACCGCCACCGGCGATGCTCCCGCGCCACGCCTAACACCCTCGCGCTATGGCTTGAGCCTGCACGGGCATTACCGTGAGGCCAGCGCCAACCTGAGCTATGTCCAGGCCATGGAGCAAAATCGCCCAGGCCGCCTCGACACCCAAACTGCCGGCTATGGCCTACTCAATGCCGATATCAGCGTCATCCTGCATCGCCAAGGTGCCAGTGCAGCCAGCGTCTTTGTGCAAGGCACGAACTTGCTCGACGAGGATATTCGCCGCGCCACCTCGTTTATTAAAGATGCCGTACCCGCACCAGGTCGCGGTGCCGTGATGGGCCTGCGCTACACCTTTTAAGTGGTGAAATCCTGATGCTAAGGCGTTGACCGCCCTAGCATCAGCCGCTACCGTTCGCCCTCCAAGCCAGTCCAGATCGTGCTTAAATAGCGCCTACGCTATGCCATCTTTACTGTGCGACAAACGGAGAGCCGCGATGACGGACACAACGCCTACTACCCCAGTCAATTTTGAGCACGCGCTGGCCGAATTAGAGACGCAAGTGCAGCGCTTAGAAGGCGGTGATTTACCGCTCGAAGAGGCGCTAAAAGCCTTCGAGGAAGGCGTACGCCTAACCCGCCAATGCCAACAGTCGCTCGATGCCGCTGAACAAAAAGTCCAACTCCTACTCGCCAAGCGTGATGGCGGCCTCGATACCGAAGCCTTTACGCCACGCGACGACAGTTAAGCTCCGTGCCCTCGACGACCAATGCCGCGCCTCTGCCTGAGCTACTAAGTCAGTCACACGCGCGCTTTACACCGCTATTGCAGGGTTTTCTCCTGCGCCATCACGGCCCCGATGACACCCTCAATACCGCCATTGCCTACGCCATGGCCAATGGCGGCAAGCGCGTGCGACCAGCGCTGGCCTGGGGTGCCTGCTTGGCCGTCGGCGGATGCTGGCAGGCCGCTGAGTCAGCAGCGCTCGCGGTTGAATGTATCCATGGCTATTCGCTGGTACACGACGACCTGCCCTGCATGGATGACGATGACCTGCGCCGCGGCCAGCCAAGCTGTCATCGTCAATTCGATGAGGCCACGGCCTTGCTCGCAGGTGATGCGCTGCAGGCCTTAGCATTTTGTGCACTCTCCGATGCACTGGCGAATACACCACAGGCCGGCGCTGCGCACGATGCTGCCGCAGCAGTCACGGTCGCAAAGCAAACCCACGCCTTAAGCCGTGCGGCGCGTGACATGGTCTATGGCCAACGCCTCGATCTCGCCGCCGAAGGCCACGTCATCAGCGTCGATGCCTTAAGCCAGATTCATCGCTACAAGACGGGCGCACTGATTCGCGCCGCCGTGCGGCTTGGCGCACTGGCAGGCGCGGCAACCGACAGCCAACTCGCCGTGCTCGACCAGTACGCCGACGCCCTCGGCCTAGCCTTTCAAGTCCACGATGATGTGCTTGATGTCATTGGCGACACCGCGACCCTAGGCAAACAATCCGGCGCCGATGCCAGCCACGCTAAAGCCACGTATCCCGCACTCTTAGGCTTAGCACCGGCACAAGCACTCGCACAGCAACTCACCGATGACGCCTTGGCCGCACTAGCACCCCTTGGCAAGCCCGCCGAGCCATTGCAGCACTTGGCTCACTACTTACTCGCGCGCGATCACTGACGAATTGGGTATAATTCGCCCATCTGCTCAGGAAGGCCTCTGATGTTCCACGAAATTCCGCTTAGCCGCCCATCCACACCGCTGCTCGACCAAGTGCCGACACCGGATAAGTTGCGCGAGCTGCCGGTCGATGCACTGCCTGAATTAGCCCGCGAATTACGCGAATACTTGCTCTGGAGCACCGGCCAAACCGGTGGTCATTTTGGTGCTGGCTTAGGGGTTATCGAGCTCACCATTGCCTTGCACTATGTCTACAACACGCCGCATGACCGCGTGGTCTGGGATGTCGGCCACCAAACCTATCCACACAAGATTTTAACTGGCCGCAAAGAGCAGATGCTCAGCATGCGCCAGCAAGGTGGTCTAGCGGCTTTTCCGCGGCGTGAAGAATCGCCCTATGACACCTTTGGCGTCGGCCACTCATCGACCTCTATTTCTGCGGCTTTGGGCATGGCGCGCGCGGCCGAGCTTACCGGCAGCGAACGCAAAGTCGTCGCAGTCATTGGCGATGGCGCGATGACCGCTGGCATGGCCTTTGAGGCGCTCAATGACGCCGCGCATCAGAACACCAATATGCTGGTGATTTTGAACGATAACCAAATGTCGATTTCCCACGCAGTCGGCGGCTTGTCGAATTATTTCTCACGCATTTGGGCAAGCAAAAGCTATATCGCGCTGCGCGAAGGCGGCAAGCGTGTGCTGCAATCGATGCCCACGGCGATGAACTTTGTCCGTCGCACCGAAGAGCAAATGAAGACCATGGTCACCGATGCGCCCGGCGCCTTGTTTGAATCCATTGGCTTCAACTATGTTGGGCCTATCGATGGCCATAATCTCGACGAACTGATTGAGACCATCGCTAACTTAAGCGAGGCTCAAGGTCCGCAGTTACTGCATGTGTTTACCACCAAGGGCAAAGGTTTTGCACCGGCCGAGGCCGACCCGATTGGCTATCACGCCATTAGCAAAATTGCGCCGGTGAGTGAGCGCAAGGCCACGCCGACGCCTGCACCCAGCGCGGCTGTCGCCAAACCGACAAAATACTCCGACGTCTTTGGTGACTGGCTCTGCGCTGCTGCCGCCAAAGACTTGCGCATGGTCGGCATCACCCCAGCCATGGGCGAGGGCTCAGGCATGGTGCGTTTCGCCGCCACATATCCCGAGCGCTACCACGATGTCGCTATCGCCGAACAGCACGCGGTGACCTTTGCCGCGGGCTTGGCCTGTGAAGGCTTAAAGCCGGTGGTGGCGATTTACTCAACGTTTTTACAGCGCGGCTATGACCAGCTTATCCACGATGTCGCTCTACAAAACCTCGATGTTACTTTTGCCATCGATCGGGCTGGCTTAGTCGGCGAAGACGGCCCTACGCATGCCGGCGCTTATGACCTAGCGTATCTGCGCTGCATCCCCAATATGATCATTGCCGCACCTAGCGATGAAGCCGAATGCCATGCCTTGCTCGAAGCGGCTTGGCAGCACCCAGGGCCCTCAGCAGTGCGCTACCCGCGCGGCACCGGCACGGGTGCAGCTGTTAACAGCAATGCCGAGCTACCTGAAGTCGGCCGCGCTCGCACCGTGCGCACAGGCCACGAGGTCGCTATCGTCAACTTCGGCTCGCGCTTAGAGGCGGTCTTGCAAGCCGCCGACGAGCTCAAGCGCCTAGGGCTAGCCACGCCGACCATTATCGATATGCGCTGGGTGAAACCGCTAGACGAAGACTGCCTGGCCACACTCGCCAGCAGCCACAGCCTGTTAGTCAGCGTCGAAGAGCACGCGGTTATGGGCGGTGCAGGTTCAGCAGTCGGCGAATGGTTACACGCCCATGGCTATGCCTGTGGCCTGCTCACCATTGGTATTCGCGATGCGTATATTGAGCATGCCTCACCCGCACAAATGTACGCTGCCTGCGGCCTCGACCGTGATGGCCTCGTGCGCGCCATTGGTGAGCGCCTCGCGCGCACGCAGCTCGGCCACTAAAACACGTCACTGGGCGTAAGCCGCTTGACCCCTCGCCCGACTTAGGCCATGACTCGATGTCTACAGTCGTTAGCGAGGGGCGTAAGATGCTGCATGACATCCGTGTCGATCATTACATGGCCAAACAGCCCATCGTACTCAGTCCAGAGATGAGCATCGACGCCGCCATCAAAACCTTGCTACAACACCGAATCTCCGGCGCACCAGTGGTGCACAACGGCATATTAGTCGGCATATTTTCGGAAGCCGACTGCCTCAGCGATATGCTGCAGTCTGGCTATTACGAAATGAGCTCAGGCCTTGTTCGCGATGTCATGAGCACGGGTGCCGACACCATTCATCCCAGCCAAAGTATTTTAGATGCTGCCGAAGTGTTTCAGCAGCGTGGCCGCCGACGCTTACCCGTGGTCGACGACTTAGGGGTGGTGGTGGGGCAAATCAGTCGCCGCGATGTCTTGCGTGCGCTCGATGATCTTGCGCATCGGCAAAAGCATACGAGCGCATCGGCGAGTTAGTCTTCTAGCGCCCGTAGCTCAGCCAACGCCGCTTTCGCGGCACTTAAAGCGGCATCTTCCGCCACACACTCAGCCACCAGCACGCCGGCTTGCCACAGGCCAAAGCCGGCATCCATACGCTGCCAATCATCACTGCCCGCGACCAAGGCTTTCGCCGCCATGCCGGCACTTTTGCCATCGGCAAAGGCCACACTGGTTAGCAATACGTCGCCGCTGACATTGCGCAGGCGAAAACGGAATTGACCATCGCTATCGCGCGCGCTTACTACGCGCGCACCCGCTGGTGATTTCTTCACTTTCACCGTGTTGGCAGCGCCTGCGCGACGAAAGCTTTGCAGGCCTACCGCCTCACGCAGCTCAGCTAAAAATGGCTGCGCAATTGCACGCGCCTTGGCCGCGCCCGCCAGCAAAATATCTTCGAGATCATCCGGTCGTTGCAGCAAGGCGTCATAACGCTCACGGCCTTCTGCTAATTCGGCATCGAGCAGACTAAACAATTGCTGCTTAGCATCGCCCCAGCCCATGCCGTCGATCAGGCTTTGGCGAAACTCTGCACTGGCCTCGGCGCTGGCAAAACCACGATAAATTTGAAATAGATGCGAGCTGTCGGCAGCTTTCGCCTCACCCGGTAGTCGTGAATCGGTGACGATGCGCGAGATGGCTGTTTTCAGCTGCTTCGCCGATGAAAACAGCGGGATCGTGTTGTCGTAGCTTTTCGACATTTTGCGGCCATCAAGACCGGGCAGCGTGGCGACTTGCTCGTCCACCACGGCATCGGGCAGCGTGAAGTAGTCACGGCCTTTACCGAAGACATGATTGAAGCGTTGCGCAATATCACGCGCCATTTCTACGTGTTGAATCTGGTCACGGCCAACCGGCACGCGATGCGCATTGAATAGCAAAATATCAGCAGCCATGAGCACCGGATAGCTATACAGACCCATGGTCACACCAGCATCGGCGTCTTGGCCGGCGTCTGTATTTGCCGTCACTGCCGCTTTGTAAGCGTGCGCGCGGTTTAGCAGGCCCTTACCCGCCACACAGGTCAGCAACCAGTTCAGCTCGGTGGTTTCAGGCACACCCGACTGCCGATAAAAGGTTGCACGCTCAGCATCCAAGCCACAGGCCAACCACGTCGCGGCAATAGACAGGCGCGATTGGGCAATGCGTGCTGGGTCATCGCATTTGATCAGCGCGTGATAGTCGGCGAGGAAATAAAACGCATCAACGCCGGCCTCGCGACTCGCTGCAACGGCTGGACGAATGGCACCGGCGTAATTGCCCAAATGCGGGATGCCGGTGGTGGTGATCCCGGTGAGAACACGTACGCTCATGATTTCTCCGGCGCCAACAAATGGCCCATTTTATCGGTCTTGGTTTGCATATAGCTTTCGTTGTGCGGGTTAGCACCCACGAATAAAGCCACACGCTCAATGACATCAATGCCAACTGCGCGTAGGCCTTCGAGTTTTTTCGGATTATTGGTGAGCAGGCGCACGCGCGACACTCCCAAATGCCGCAGCATGTCTTCGCACATGGCGTATTCGCGCAGATCTGCACCAAAGCCGAGCTGTTCATTGGCCTCGACCGTGTCCGCACCGGCATCTTGCAGTGCGTAGGCACGGACTTTATTGACCAGACCAATGCCGCGGCCTTCTTGGCGCAAGTACAAAATGACGCCGCGCCCTATCTGACTGATTTGCTGCATGGCGGCCTGCAGCTGCGGGCCACAATCGCAACGCAAACTGCCAAAGCCATCCCCGGTTAAACACTCCGAATGCACGCGCATGAGTACAGCCTCGCCGTCGTTAAGCGTGCCAACGCTGAGCGCAATATGTTCCTTGCCAGAAGCGCTGTCTTGGAATGCATGAATGACAAACTCGCCAAATTGCGTTGGCAAGCGGGATGAGGCTACAAATTCAAAAGCCACCAGATGGGCTCCGGTCAACGCAGGGGGGCAGAGTGTAGCAAAACCGCGCCCCTGTGCGGCACTGTCGAATGTACGCAGTGTCTTCTACGGCTATTGAACAATGCCAAACCAGCCCGCTTGCGCAGCAGGCAAATACGGCAGGATGAAATACAGCACGACAGCCGCCATGGCGCCGGCAATGACATCGTCGAGCATGATGCCTAAGCCACCATGGACATGGCCATCGGCCCAGCTCACCGGCCACGGCTTCCAAATATCAAAGAGACGAAACAGTCCGAAGCTGAGCAGCACAGCAAGAACATGGTGGGTGTCCCAGTTTAGTAGCGGCACCAGCGGGATCAGCGCAATCCATTGACCCACGAATTCGTCCCAGACGATGCCCGGATGGTCATGCACGCCCATGTGCTTGGCGGCCTCACCACAAATGGCCACGCCAGCGACAGCCGCGATGGCCACCCAAATTAAATACACTGGCAAGGGAAAGCTGGCGAAGGCAGCAAACCACACAACGGCTAGCGCTGAGCCAACGGTACCCGGGGCTTTCGGACTGCGGCCTGAGCCGAAACCAAACGCCAATAAATCCAGCGCACGCGGTAAGCGTGGCAGCGGCTGTGTCATGCGCGTGTACTCAAAAGTGCTGATAGCCAGCGAGGCCTTCATGCTCCCAAGGCTTACCCTGCTCGGTCAAGCGCAGGCCGGTGGTTTTCGTCACTTTGCCGATGGCTGTGAGCTTAATCGCCGGAAAGCTGGCCAATCGCTGCCACATCTCGGGCGAGACAGTGACTAGCAGCTCGTAATCATCGCCGGCACTCAAGGCCCAGCGTCGCGCTTGCGCGTGTGCCTTGGGGCTTGTCGCCGCATAGGCTTTCAGTGCATCAGACAGCGGCAGTTTATCGATCTGCATCTCAGCGCCCACACCTGACGCACTGAGCAAATGCCCAAGGTCTTGCAGCAGGCCATCGGAGATATCCATGCCCGCACTGGCGAAACCACGAATATTGATACCGGTGATTACTTGAGGCAGAGGCCGGTTGAGACGACCAAGCAAGGTCAGTTTGTCGGCGCTAGATAAGCCTCGCAGTGCGGCATCGGCCTGCCCTAAGGCCAGCGCCAAACCTGCGCCGGCATCACCCAAGGTGCCGGTCACGCAAATCACATCGCCCGCCCTTGCCGTGCTTCGGCGCAAGGCATGTCGATCTTCGACACAGCCCATGGCGGTAATGGTCACTGACAATGGCCCACGGGTGGTGTCGCCACCAATCAACGGCACGTCAAACAGGTCGGCCAATGACCAAAAGCCTTGAGCAAAGCCTTCCAGCCACGCTTCATCGGCATTCAGTAAGGTGAGGTTGAGGGTCACGCCTAAGAGCGTTGCCGACATCGCGGCCAAATCGGAAAGATTCACCGCCAGCGATTTCCAGCCAATGTCTGCTGGGTCAGCATCGGGCAGGAAGTGGCGACCGGCAACCAGCGTATCAGTGGTGATCACCAAGCGCTGGCCTGGCGGCACCTCAAGCAGCGCGGCATCATCGCCAATGCCCAGCACGACTTGCGGCGCGCTTAGGCTTGGCTGCCCAGACACGACGACCGAATCACGAACAAAGTAACGGCGAATCAGCTCAAACTCGCCGATGCTCACTGCCGTTTAGTCGCGCTCATGCTGGCGCAAGGTTTGCGCTAGCTGGTCTAAAATACCGTTGATGTATTTGTGTGACTCCGTGGCACCAAAGGTTTTTGCCAGTTCAATGCCCTCGTTAATCACCACACGATACGGCACATCGACGCGGTGCTTGAGCTCATAGGTACCAATGCGCAAAGTCGCTAATTCCACCGGGTCGAGCGCGGAAAAATCACGGTCTAAGTGCGGTGTAAATAGCGCATCTAAAGCTTCATGCTCCGGTGGCACGCCGTGCAGTAAATCGTGGAAATAATCCAAATCGACTTTGTGCATGGCATTCTCGGCGCGATAACGCGCCTCAATTTCCCATGGCGCATTGCCAGACATTTGCCATTCATAGAGTCCCTGCAACGCGAAACGCCGGGCCTTACGGCGCGCTGCAGGATTGAGGCCAGGGCTTGCGCTCACGAGTTAACCTACCGCCTTTAGTAGCGAAATCATTTCGATGGCAACCATGGCCGCATCAGCGCCCTTGTTGCCGGCTTTGGTGCCTGAGCGCTCAATAGCTTGCTCAATGGAGTCAACGGTTAGCACACCGAAACTCACCGGAATATTTGACTCTAGCGATACCACGCCTAAGCCTTTGGCACATTCACCAGCGACAAAGTCAAAGTGCGGGGTACCGCCGCGAATCACCGCGCCTAAGGCGATGATGGCGTCGTATTTACCGGTGGCAATCAACTTTTTCGCCACCAGTGGCAGCTCCCATGCACCGGGCGCCCGCACGACGGTGATGTTGTCATCAGACACGCCATGGCGTTTCAATGCATCCAGCGCACCGCTGAGCAGCGACTCCACAACAAAGCTATTGAAACGACCAACCGTAATCGCATAACGGGCATTGGCGTTTTGGAAATCACCTTCCAAGGTTTTGATTTGGCTCATGGTTTATCCTCAGGTTTAATCAGTAGTAATGTATTCGACGATCTCAAGGCCAAAGCCCGAGAGCGCATTAAATTTCATTGGCGAGCTGAGCAGACGCATTTTCGTCACGCCTAAATCGCGCAGGATTTGCGAACCAACACCGATGGTGCGGTACATGCCCGCAGACTCTGCGGCACGCGGACGCGCGGCAAAAAAGCCCTCGATATGTTCGACCATATCGGCGGCACGATAGTCTTGGCTGAGCAACACCAGCACGCCGACTTCAGCTTCGCTAATCGCCTGCAAACTACGCTGCATATTCCAGCCCAAACGGCCGTTATAGCGGGCATGCAAAAGGTCGCGTAATGGGTTTACCGCATGCACACGCACGGTCGGCACTACATCGTTGCCGAGCTCACCTTTGACCAGCGCAATGTGCACGCCATCGTTATTGGCTTCACGATAGACATGCAGCTGAAAGTCACCGAACTCGGTGGGCAGAATACGCATCGACTCACACGCCACCGTTTGCTCATTGACCATGCGGTAATGGATCAGGTCGGCAATCGTGCCGATTTTCAAACCATGCGCTTCGGCAAACTTTTCCAAGTCAGGGCGGCGCGCCATGGTGCCGTCATCGTTCATTACTTCACAGATAACACCGCTGGGATCTAAGCCGGCAAGGCGGGCAAAGTCGCAAGCGGCTTCGGTATGGCCAGCGCGATGCAAGACGCCACCAGGCTCTGCCATCAACGGGAAAATATGGCCCGGCTGTACGATATCGACAGGCTTGGCGTCTCGACCGGCAGCCGCTTGTACCGTGCGTGCGCGGTCGGCGGCAGAAATACCAGTGGTCACGCCCGTTGCGGCCTCAATGGAGACTGTGAACTTCGTGCCATAGCCCGAGCCGTTGGCTTGCACCATAAGGCCGAGATCAAGTTGCTGGCAACGCTCACGCGTCATCGGCATACAAATCAGGCCACGCGCATGGCGTGCCATAAAGTTGATGTGCTCAGCGTGGCAATGCGAGGCTGCCATGACGATATCGCCTTCATTTTCGCGATCTTCGTCGTCCATCAACACCACCATTTTGCCTTGGCGAATGTCTTCAATCAGCGCTTCTACAGAGTCGAGTTTCATGCCTATCCTATCGAGTTCATGGCCGCGACTTAACGCCGCAGCCGGTAAATTAGCGTGTCGTATTCACTTCACGAACACAGGCCTGGCGGATACTGCGCACGCCATCACCCAAAGCACTGCGCGGTAAGCGCCGGTCAGGCGCCTCCCACACACGCTCATCTAAAGCCAATACATCGGTGAGACCAAAGCGCGTATCGGCGCCATAGGCAAAAGCCTCAAACACGCAGCGGCAGACCGCCTCGCGCTGGCCTGCGGCGACTGTGGCGTCCGTCATGCATGAGCGCATAAACTGCTGCTCGCGCGCGGCGGCGAAATCGACTGCCAGTGCCGAGGCCGGCAGCATCGAACATGCCAAGGCCAGCAGTAGTGATTTGCGCATTAATTTTTTAGCGTGTGCCATAACCATTCTCCGCCAACATGGCCAGCGTGATACCTGCGCTGGCGTTGGATTGTGCGGCGCGCTCGCCCATCATCAGACGTTCAAGATAACGCGCCAAGACATCGACTTCGAGGTTGAGCTTAACGCCTGCTGCCCAGTCGCCGACATTGGTTTCTTGTACGGTGTGCGGCACGATGTTGAGATCAAACACCGCGCCATCGATGGCATTAATCGTCAAACTCACACCATCGGTGGTGATTGAACCTTTCTCTGCCATGTACTTCGCCAAGGCATCGGGCGCTTTGACACGGTACTGAATCGACCGTGCACTCGGCGTCACCGACACAATTTCACCGACACCATCGACATGGCCGCTGACCAAATGTCCGCCTAAGCGCGTGCTCGGTAACAGCGCCTTTTCTAGATTTACGCGATGGCCCACGGTGAAATTTGCTAGCGTCGAGCGCGCCACGGTTTCCAGTGAGACATCGGCGCTATACCAATCGCTGCCGTGCGCTATGACCGTCAGACAGACACCATTGGTGGCAATCGAGTCGCCGAGTTTGACATCCGCCATGTCGAGCTTAGCCGTGGCGATGGTCAAGCGCAGGTCGCCACCGCGCGGCTCCATGCGCCGCACCTGACCAACCGCTTCAATAATGCCTGTAAACATCGCTTGCTCCAAAACCTTAGCTGCCCGCTGGCAGGCAGTGATACATCGTGCGGGTATCTTCACCGATTTGACGGCGATCTGTAACCCGTAACCGACATTGCTCAGCCATGTGCTGCATGGGCCACGCTAACGCCGCCCGCGCGGCACTGCCGAGTAAGGTCGGCGCTTGGTAGACAATCAATTCATCGACCACGCCAGCACGCAAGAACGCGCCGGTAAGCACTGCGCCGGCCTCTAGCATAAGTGTGTGATGGCCAGCTTCAGCTAGTGCGGCCAAGACTGCATCGATAGCTAAACCGCCAACCGCTGCTGAGCCTACGTCAGCCTTGCCCATCACATCAGCTTGCAGGCTGATCGATTGCATCAGCGCACCGCGCGCCGCCAAAGCCTGCACCCGTGCTGCGGATGCCTGCGCGCTGTGCAACACCCGCACCGCACCCGCTGAGGCAAACAACGCCGCATCTACCGGGGTTCGCGCTAGGCTATCGAGCACCACGCGCTCTGGCTGACGCACGCCATGTAACGCATGAGCTTGCAGGTCAGCGGCATCCGTCCACATGGCTGGGCGCACGCTTAGGCTCGGGTCATCGGCTAAGACCGTACCAGAGCCGGTCACGATCGCGCTGCTACGTGCTCGCCAACGCTGCACATCCGCACGCGCAGGAGCACCAGTAATCCATTGCGACTCACCAGAAGCCATGGCACTTCGGCCATCGGCACTGAGGGCAATTTTCGCGCGCAACCACGGACGACCGCCGGCCATCACGCGTAAAAATCCAGGATTCTGTGCCAGCGCTTGCTCAACCAACACCCCATCGCGAACGCGGATGCCTGACTCGCGCAGCAGCGCTAAGCCACGCCCAGCGACTTGCGGATTTGCATCGCGCACAGCCACCACGACTTCAGCGACGCCGGCGGCAATCAGCGCCTCGGCACAGGGCGGCGTGCGGCCGTGATGTGCGCAAGGCTCAAGCGTGACATAGGCGGTCGCACCGCGGGCTCGCTCGCCTGCCTCGGCCAACGCATAAACCTCGGCATGTGGCTCGCCAGCGCGGCGATGAAAGCCACGGCCAAGCACCATGCCATCGCGCACGATGACGCAGCCAACCAGCGGATTAGGGTGCACGGAATACTGCCCGCGCGCCGCTAAGCGCAGCGCTTCGGCCATATAGCGATAGTCGTCCGCTGAGAATTCTGTCACTCGCCGGTCTCGCTCGGGCGCAGGCTATCGATCTCGGCGCGAAAGGCATCGACATCTTGAAAGTCACGATAGACCGAGGCAAAACGCACATAGGCTACGGAGTCGAGCTGCTTAAGCTCAGTCATCACCAGCTCACCAATATGGCGCGTCTTAATCTCGCGCTCACCGGTAGCGCGCAGCTTATGCATGATGTGATGCACCGCGGCATCAATACGGTCGAGGCTGACTGGGCGCTTTTGCAGAGAATGCAACATGCCCTCGCGCAGCTTCTCAATATCGAAAGGCTGGCGTGTGCCATCGGATTTGATAACGCGCGGAATAACTAATTCCGCCGTCTCAAACGTCGTGAAACGCTCGCCGCAGGAGATGCACTCGCGGCGGCGGCGGATTTGATCACCTTCGGTCACCAGACGGGAGTCGATGACCTTGGTGTCTTCTGTTTTGCAGAAAGGACAATGCATGAAAAAAGAACCACCCTGTGTTTCGTCAACAACAGCGTTTTGATGCCTGGCTAATTAAGCGCCATACACCGGGTATTGAGCACACACCGCTGTCACGGCGGCAGCGACTTTCGCTTCCACGGCGGCGTCACCCTCAGGATTGGCTTGCAAGCCTTCGATAACATCAGCAATCCAGCCCGCCAACGTCGCACAATCGGCCTCATTAAAGCCACGCGTGGTCACTGCTGGCGTGCCAATGCGAATGCCGGAGGTGACAAACGGTGAGCGCGGGTCATTCGGTACAGCGTTTTTATTTACCGTGATGCCGACGCGACCCAGTGCGGCGTCGGCGTCTTTACCGGTGATGTCTTGCTTGATCAGCGACAGCAGGAACAAATGGTTCTCGGTACCACCGGAGACCACATCAAAACCGCGTTCCATGAATACACGAGCCATGGTTTGTGCGTTTTTCACCACGGCTTGTTGGTAGGTCTTGAACTCAGGTGCCATGGCTTCTTTAAAGCAAATCGCTTTCGCCGCGATGGCGTGCATCAACGGGCCACCTTGGTTGCCAGGGAACACCGCCGAATTGAGCTTTTTCTCGATATCGGCATTGGCGCGCGCCAGAATTAGACCTGAGCGCGGGCCGCGCAAGGTTTTGTGCGTCGTGGTGGTGACCACATCGGCAAAGGGCACGGGATTGGGATAAATGCCCGCCGCCACAAGGCCTGCCACGTGGGCCATATCGACAAACAGATACGCGCCGACTTTATCGGCAATGGCGCGAAAGCGTGGGAAATCCAGTACCTGCGAGTAGGCCGAGAAACCAGCGATGATCATGCGGGGCTTGTGCTCTACGGCCAAGCGCTCGACTTCGTCATAGTCGATCAGGCCAGTGACCACATCGATGCCGTACTGCACGGCGTTGTAGTTTTTGCCCGAGAAGTTAACTTTCGCGCCATGGGTTAAGTGACCGCCATGAGCCAACGACATGCCCAGCACCGTGTCGCCGGCATTGAGCAGGGCCAAAAATACTGCGCTATTGGCTTGCGAGCCGGCATGTGGCTGCACATTGGCATAGTCAGCGCCAAACAGTTCTTTGGCGCGATCAATCGCCAGCTGCTCAATGATGTCGACATATTCGCAGCCACCGTAGTAGCGCTTGCCCGGATAGCCTTCGGCATATTTATTAGTAAGCTTAGAGCCTTGCGCTTCCATCACCGCCGGCGAGCAATAGTTTTCTGAGGCAATCAGTTCGATGTGCGCTTCTTGGCGCGCATCTTCTTGCGCCATAGCAGCGGCTAATTCGGGGTCAAAACGCGAAATGCTGAGGTCGTTGCTGAACATGCGGGGCTCCGTGGCGGCTCTGGGCGCTCAAAGTGATGGCGGATTATACGGTAATTCAGCGGGAATGGCAGCGACACTCAACGCTCACTAAACAGCAAACCTATTGAAGTGTTACAGTTGGCAATGTAATGATCTAGGCATAACTACTTTCTTGGAGCGTCACTGTGGCCTCACCGCGCACCTATCGTATTCGCAGTAGCGATGGCGTCCACCTTCATGCCGTCGCACTCGGCCAGCCCAAGTCACCGCCGATAGTGCTGGTGCATGGCTATCCTGACAACCATCAGGTCTGGTTGCCAGTAGCCGAGCGCCTAGCCACTCATTTCCATGTCATTTTGTATGATGTGCGTGGCGCAGGTCGTTCCGAATCGGGGCAAAATGTCGCCGCGTATCGCCTAACGCAGCTCGCGCGCGACCTCGAAGCAGTGGTCGACTGCATTATTCCGGGGCAACAATTTCACCTCGCCGCCCATGACTGGGGCTCGATTCAGAGTTGGGAATCAGTCACCGGCGAGACATTGAAAGGCTTTATTTTGAGCTACTCCAGCCTCTCCGGACCAAGCTTAGACCACGCCGCTCATTGGCTGCGAAAGCGCCTCGGCAGCGGGCAAGCAGCCGCTATAAAGCAAGGCCTGCGCCAGCTTTCCAGCTCTTGGTACATCATGCTTTTTCAGCTACCGGTGCTGGCACCCAGTCTCTGGAAGCTTGGCGTTGGCCATTGGTGGCCGATGTATTTATCACGCTATGAGCACGTGCAAGAGCAGCAGCCCAACCCTACACAAACTGCCGATGGCATAGAGGGCGTCAAGCTCTATCGAGCCAACTTCATGAACAAGCTCAGCGCTCCCAACGACTGCTACGCGCATTGCCCCGTGCAAATCATCGTGCCTGAGCATGACAAGTTCGTAAATGTCTCGCTGTTTGATGATCTAAAAGCATGGGTGCCGGAGCTTTATCGCCGCGACATCGACGCCGGCCATTGGGTCTTGCTCAGCCAGCCCGACCTCATCGCACACTGGCTGCATGAGTTTGCGCTAGGCGCGGGAAGAACGCCGCGCTAGCGCGCCCTCACCCGCGGCGCGGGCCGCCCTCGCGACTGAGCATCCAGTAGCCCAAACCTGCTGAAGTAAACGAGGCGATAAGCACCGCTAGGCGATCGACCAAGGCCACGCTTTGCCCGGAGTGCTCAAAGGCTAAGGAACTAATAAACAAGCTCATGGTGAAGCCGATGCCACACAGCACAGCGGCACCATGAAGCTGACGCCAATTCGTATTCGCTGGCAACTGCGCCCAACCCAAGCGTACGCAAAGCCATGAAAACCCGACAATACCCACCTGCTTGCCAACAAATAAGCCCAGCGCGATGCCTTGAAACACCGAGTTCGACAACACCGCAAGGCCTAAACCCGCCAAGCCCACGCCCGCGTTAGCAAAGGCAAAAATAGGCACAATGGCAAACGCCACCCACGGGTGTAGCGAGTGCTCCAAGCGCTCACACGGCGAATGCCCCTCGGCGTCACGCGAGACCGGGATAGCCAGCGCAATCACCACGCCCGCTAAAGTCGCATGCACACCAGACTTCAGCACGCTAACCCATAAAATCAGACCGACCACGGTGTAGGGCGAAATGCGCCGCACACCGGCACGGTTCATGCCGAATAACACTACCGTTGCTGCGCCAGCGACGACTAGCGACAACACCGAGAGCTTGCTGGTGTAAAACAACGCAATAATAACTACAGCACCCAAGTCATCCATCACCGCCAGCGCCATGACAAAAGCCTTCAATGCCGGCGGCACACGCGAGCCCAGCAAGGCAATAATGCCTAAAGCAAAAGCAATATCGGTAGCAGACGGGATTGCCCATCCGGCCAAAAGCACGGGGTCGTGATAGTTCAAGGCTACATAGATCACCGCCGGCACGGCCATGCCGCCGACAGCGGCAGCACCTGGCAAAATCATTTTCTTAAAGCTGTTCAGGTGCCCATGCGCAGTTTCACGCTTGATTTCCAAGCCGACAATAAGAAAGAAAACCGCCATTAGGCCATCGTTAATCCACAGCAACATGGGCTTGTCGATATTGAGCGCACCGACGCGCACTTGCACGGGCACTGACAATAGCCCCTCATAAAACACGCGCCCAGGGGAGTTGGCTAAGGCTAACGCGGCAAAAGTCGCCAGCATCAGTAGCAGGCCAGCCTGTACATCAGGCGCCCAACGCTGCCATGGCCATCGAATTGTTGTTGCACTCACATTCATCTCCTTTGCTGCAAATACTCGCGGTGTCTTCACGGTGCAGTATACTTCGCCGCTTGATTGGCCCGTAAACAGGAGCATCGCATGGCACAGTACATCTACACCATGAACCGCGTGTCGAAATTGGTTCCGCCTAAGCGTGAAATTCTAAAGGATATTTCACTGTCTTTTTTCCCTGGCGCAAAAATTGGCGTATTGGGTCTCAATGGCTCCGGCAAATCTACGTTGCTGCGCATCATGGCCGGCATCGATAAAGACTTTAGCGGTGAAGCCCGCCCGCAAGCCGGCATTAAAATCGGCTATTTAGAGCAAGAGCCTGAGCTCGACGCTAGCAAAGACGTGCGCGGCAACGTCGAAGATGGCGTGCGCGAATGCCTAGACGCCATGGCTCGCCTCGACGAAGTCTTCAACGAATACGCCAGCGAAGATGCCGACTTTGACAAGCTTGCTGCTGAGCAAGAAAAGCTAGAGGCCATCATTCAGGCATGGGATGGCCACAACCTCGACAACCAACTCGATCAAGCCGCCGATGCGCTGCGCCTGCCGGCTTGGGATGCTGAAATCAAAACGCTGTCCGGTGGTGAACGCCGCCGCGTGGCGCTCTGCCGTTTGCTATTGTCGAAGCCCGACATGCTGCTGCTCGACGAGCCCACCAACCACTTAGACGCCGAATCTGTGGGCTGGTTGGAAAAGTTCCTGAAAGACTTCCCCGGCACCATCGTGGCCATCACCCACGATCGCTACTTTTTGGAAAATGTCGCCGAGTGGATTCTTGAGCTCGATCGCGGCCGTGGTATCCCTTACGAGGGTAACTACACCGGCTGGCTGGAACAAAAAAGTGCGCGTTTAGACATGGAAGATCGCCAAGAAGAGGCTCACACCAAGGCTTTGAAGCGCGAGCTGGAGTGGGTGCGTAGTAACCCGAAGGCGCGTCAGGCGAAATCCAAGTCGCGTATGCAGGCTTACGAAGAGCTATCGAGCAAAGAGTTCCAGAAGCGCGCCGAGACTCAGGAAATTTATATTCCACCTGGTGAGCGCCTAGGCGATCAAGTCATTGAGGCACACGGCATTGCCAAATCGTTTGGCGACCGCCTGCTTTACGAAAACCTAAGCTTCACCGTGCCGAAAGCCGCGATTGTCGGCATTGTCGGCCCCAACGGTGCCGGTAAAACCACATTGTTCCGGATGATCACTGGCGAGCAGCTGCCGGATGCGGGCGAAGTCATAGTCGGGAAGAGCGTGAAAGTGGCCTATATTGGCCAGATCCGCGACTCGCTCGATGATAACAAGTCGGTCTGGGAAGAAGTCTCTGGCGGCCTCGACATCATGAAAGTCGGTGATTACGAGATCCCTTCGCGCGCCTATATTGGCCGCTTCAACTTCAAGGGTCAGGACCAACAAAAGCGCGTTGGCGACTTGTCCGGCGGTGAGCGTAACCGCTTGCAGCTAGCGAAAATCCTGCAAGTAGGTGCCAACGTCCTGCTGCTCGATGAGCCCTCCAACGACCTCGACGTGGAAACCCTGCGTGCCGTTGAGGAAGCGCTGCTGACCTTCCCTGGCGTGGCCATGGTGGTATCCCACGATCGCTGGTTCCTCGATCGTATCGCCACCCACATCTTGGCGTTTGAAGGCGACAATGTGGAGTGGTATGACGGCAACTACACCGAATACGAAGAGTATCGTCGCAAAAAACTGGGCAGCAATGCCGGGCCGAAGCGGGTGAAGTACAAAAAGATGGCCTAAGCCCTACTCAGCCATCTCGGCGCCCGCCCTATGACTCGGTCAACGAGTCCGCTAGGTCGGGCGTTTTTTATGAGCATTAAATTAGGCATTGAGCCTTAGGAGCTACCATGGACCTTTCAACCCGCAAAATTCACCCACTGATTATTTTAGCGACTCTAGCTGTGCTGATTGTAAGTGCTGTCGCTAGCGCTAAGGCCTTAGGTTGGCTGCCCATTGGCTCAGCAACCGCCGCCGAGAGTGACCCTGCGACAACGATTGAGCGTGTCGCTGAAGTGCCACCCGCCCCAGCGGCAAAAGAACAATGGCATGCCATCGAGTCTAAAGAGACGGTAAAAAGTACTCCTGTGCGCGTCGCTGAGGTTAAGCAGCAGCCCATCCAGAACAAGCCATATGCGGAGTATGGCAATCAGTCAAAAGCGACCACTGAACGCTACGCCAGCTGCGTCGATTGCGGCGTGGTGACAGGCATCACGCCGATTGCCGCAGCTAACGGCCCGACCGGCATTGGTGCGGTGCTTGGTGCGGTAGCCGGCGGCGTCATTGGCCATCAGATTGGTGGCGGTAACGGCCGTAAGATAGCCACCGTAGCCGGTGC